>NZ_JBXWSF010000056.1:0-27159 GCF_059613285.1 Ruegeria sp. BHSB058
GAGTTTCCTCCGGCCGTCAGAAACAGAAGGGTGTCTCCGGAGCGTTCGCCTTGGAACACGATCGATTTGACAATTTGATCCAACGCACAGCCCACTGCGTTTGCAGCGTCTTGCGCAGTGCGGGCGTTGTCGGTCTCGCGGATTTCGACTGGCAAGCCAGCCTGTTCCAAGGCTACTCGGACACGTTTTAGGCTTTTGCTCATGGTTTGCCCCGGTTGACCGTGGAACGTTCACTGCGCATTCTGCGTCAATGGAAAGTCGCGAAATACGCTCGGGCCCGATTGTGGACCATATCCTGTCGCTGGAAAAGAAGGTTTGGCAAGCATTGGTCGAGGGCGATGCCACATCAGATCGGGCGCTGCTCAGTGACGACTTCACCGGGGTCTACCCGACTGGGTTCGCAACAAGGGACGAACACGTCGGGCAGTTCGCTGAAGCACCAACAATGGCTGAATTTCACCTGAGCGCTGTTCGCTTGCGAATACTGACCGGTGATGCAGTTTTGTTGTCTTATCGTGCTGACTATCGGAGACCCGGAAATGCTACGGCGGAGGTCATGCTGATCTCTTCCTTGTGGGAACGGCGAGCCGGGAAATGGATCAACACTTTTAGCCAAGACACGCCTGTCGTTTGATTGACCTAAATCTGGATCGTTTGTCCCATTGACCTGATCGCGACCGGGTGCACAACCTGCGCCTATGACCGATACACTTGCCATTACCCGCTTGCCACGTCCGTTCGACCCTTCACTCGGGGCCGAAGCCTGCGCTTCCATACCCGAGCTTACACCCGAACAGGGAGAATTGATCGCAGGCGCTGCCGGGACAAGCCCATATCTCAAGGGCCTTATCGATCGCGAGGTCGAATGGATTGCGCCGGCGTTGGCAACCCCCGACGCGGCTTTAGCAAAGATTTTTCAGGGTGTTCGTACCTTGCCTCCTGATCAGTTGAAGGGCGGATTGCGGCAGGCCAAGCGCAGGCTGGCTCTTCTGACAGCTCTGGCCGATCTGTCGGGTGCATGGTCGCTCGAAAAAGTCACCGCGGCATTGACCAATTTTGGTGCACTAGCTGCCGATGTGGCCGCCAAGGCCGAGATTGCGGCATTGATTCGGCGCAAGAAACTGCCCGGCATGACCGAAGATGATATTGAATCTGCGGCGGGTATGACCATTCTGGCGATGGGAAAGATGGGCGCGTATGAATTGAATTACAGCTCTGACATCGACCTGATCGTGCTTTTTGACGAAACCCGGTTTGAACCTGATGATTTTTTCGATGCCCGGCAGAGTATGGTGAGGGCGACACGGAATTTTTGCGCGGTTTTGAGCGAGAAAACCGCTGATGGCTATGTCTTCAGAACCGACTTGAGGTTGCGGCCAGATCCCGCGGTCACACCGGTGTGCATCGCGATGGAGGCGGCAGAACGGTATTATGAAAGCCTTGGCCGAACCTGGGAGCGCGCCGCATATATCAAGGCGCGCCCATGCGCAGGCGACGTTGCCGCCGGAGAACGGTTTCTGGAAGCTTTGCGTCCCTTTGTCTGGAGGCGGCATCTGGATTTTGCGGCCATTCAGGATGCCCACGACATGCGTTTGAGAATTCGCGAAAACAAGGGAACAGGCGGTGCGTTCTCTATTCCCGGCCACGACATGAAACTCGGGCGGGGTGGCATACGCGAAATAGAGTTCTTCACTCAGACACGGCAATTGATTGCCGGCGGACGCGACCGCGACCTCAGGGTGCGCGGAACGGTTGACGGGTTGGCAGCGTTGGCGGTCAAAGAATGGATACCACAGGACGTGGCCTACAAACTGACGGGTCATTACCGGGCTCATCGCGAAGTGGAGCATCGAATTCAGATGGTTCACGACGCGCAGACACATAAGGTCCCCCAATCCGAAGACGGGATAGAACGGATCGCCTGTCTGATGGGGATAAATCGCAGCGATCTGGTCAAGCATTTGACGCAAGGGCTGACCGAAGTGCACGAGTTGACCGAAGGGTTTTTCGCCCCTGGGTCCGGTGCTGTGCCTGCGCCTGTGGATACTTTTCAGTTCGATTCAAATGTTCTGGCGCGCTGGCCAACCTATCCGGCACTCCGGTCGCAGCGGGGCGCTCGAATCTTCGAAAAACTGAAACCTGAGATTCTGAACCGCCTGTCAAAGACGGCTCGGCCTGACGAGGCGCTTGTGGCGTTAGACGGATTTCTGTCGGGTCTACCGGCTGGGGTGCAGCTCTTTTCCCTGTTTGACGCCAATCCGCAACTCATCGACCTTTTGGTCGATATCGTTGGCACATCGCATGCCTTGGCGGGGCATTTGTCTCGCAACTCTTCCGTTTTTGATGCGGTGATCGGTGGAGATTTTTTTGCAGACTGGCCGGGCAAGACTGCCTTGCAATCTGAGCTGGTCGCGGCGCTGACGGCGGAAGATGACTATGAAACCCAGCTCGACATGGCGCGCCGCTGGTGCAAGGAATGGCATTTCAGAATCGGTGTCCACCATCTTCGCGGTCTGATCGATGGCGCGACGGCAGGGCGCCAGTATGCCGATCTGGCGGATGCGGTGATCTCTGCAATACTGCCATTCGTCATGACTCAATTCGAGGCCAAACACGGTCCCGCACCAGGGCGCGGCCTTGCGGTGTTGGGCATGGGGTCGCTTGGGGCAAGGCGTATCCATTCGCAATCCGATCTCGACATGATCGTCATATATGATCCGCAGGATCAGGATTTTTCAGATGGACGACGTCCACTGGCAACTCGAACATACTATGCTCGGCTTACACAGGCGCTCATCACCGCCCTGTCGGCGCCGATGTCGCAGGGCCGGTTGTACGAGGTCGACATGCGCTTGCGCCCATCGGGAAATCAAGGGCCGGTGGCGACAAGTCTAACAAGTTTCAAGAACTACCAGCAGAAAGATGCGTGGGTATGGGAGCATCTGGCGCTGACCCGCGCGCGAGTCGTTACAGGGGAATACAGTCTGTGTCGGGATATCGAAGATTTCCGGTCCAGTCTGATATGTCAGCCGAAGGACCGGCAAAAAGCCCTGCACGAGGTTGCCGAGATGAGAACGCGTCTTGCCGAAGCGAAATCGCCTACCGGGATCTGGGACGCCAAGACAGGGGCAGGTCGTTTGCTTGACATCGAGTTGGTAGCTGAAACCGGAGCACTACTGGCAGGGAGAACGGAGAGGGATGTTCAGGCCGGCCTTGACGGTGCGGTCGCTGCCGGTCTGCTTGGTGTCGCAGATGCCCAGTCTCTGAAAAGCAACTATGACTTATGTTGGTCTGTGCAGACCGCGACACGCCTGCTTTCTGGAAATGCGATCGATACCGACAAGATCGGCGAGGGCGGAGCGGCCTTCCTGTGCCGGTCCACCGGGTTCGAGCGGATCGAAGACCTTGAGGCTGCGCTGGAGCAAAGTTATGGGTCGGCGGCGTTGCTGATCGAGACCGCAATCGGAGAGAATATGGATGCCCAGCAGCAACGATCCGAATGACCCGAAGGGGCTAATTCGCGAGGCCTATCGCATTGAAGGAATCACGTTACCCGAATGTCGTAGCATATTTCTGGATTGGGCACTCAGTCTGCCAGCTGAATTTGATCAGCTTCAGGTTTTGCGCGAACTTCATGCGGTGTATTCTCCCCAGGCGCCGGAACACCCGATGACCGAGGTCCTCAGCGACGGTTTGAGCGCAGCAAAAGCTCCAAAGCGCCGCGGCGGTTGGAAGTCGCGTCCGCGCGGACATGGCTGACAAAGGGGGCTTCCCCAGCGCGTGCAAGCGAATTATGAGGGCGCACATGACAGCGCCGCAGACAAACATCATTCGACCACGAATCCGTCTCAAGCCCAAGGCCAACGCCAACGCCCGAGGAGTTCGGCACGGGTTTCCTTGGGTCTATGTCAACGACATCGTGACAGACCGGCGAACTCGAAAGATTGCGGCGGGATCGCTCGCGGTACTGGAAGATGACAAGCGGGATCCGATCGCGCTGGTTGCGGTCAACCCAAACTCCAAGATCATGTGCCGGGTGCTGGACCGCAACATCGACGCGGTGCTGGATCCGGCGTGGTTCGAGGCGCGGCTGAGTTACGCGCTGGCCTTGCGCGAACGCTTGTTCGATGCGCCATATTATCGTCTGGTCCATGCCGAAGCAGACGGTTTTCCCGGCGTGATCATCGATCGTTTTGGCGAAGTTTGCGTGATCCAGCCCAACGCCGCTTGGGCGGAATGTCATCTGGATCTTTTTGTCGACGCTCTGGTGAAGGTGACCGGGGTCACGACTGTGCTCAAGAACGCATCGGGGCGGACGCGGGCGCTTGAAGGATTAGATGACGTCAGTGTGACCCTGCGTGGAGATACGCCGGACAAAACGTTGCCCGTTCCCATGAACGGGGCCATCTATATGGCCGACCTGACAGGTGGTCAGAAAACCGGCCTGTTCTACGATCAGCGTCTGAACCACGCCTTTGCCGCGCGGCTTGTACACGCTGAGGCACAGGTTCTGGATGTGTTCAGCCACGTCGGCGGTTTTGCCCATGCAATGCTGGCTGGTGGTGCCGCGCAGGCATTGTCCGTTGACGGTTCCGCTGCGGCATTGGAACTGGCCAGTGCCGGTGCCGGAGCCTCAGGGTTCGGAGACAGGTTCGCAACGCGGCAGGGCGATGCATTCGAAGTTCTGACCGCATTGGGTGAAGAAGGCGCGCAATTCGACGTCGTGATTTGCGACCCACCTGCCTTTGCGCCGTCGAAACAAGTGCTTGATGCCGGTTTGCGCGCTTACGAACGTGTTGCGCGGCTGGCTGCGCCGCTGGTCAAGCCGGGTGGATATCTGGGTCTCTGCTCTTGTTCGCATGCAGCCGATCTGGGGCGCTTCCGAGATGCGTCGGCGCGTGGGATCGGACGGGCAGGGCGGCAGGCACAGCTCATCCATACGGGCTTTGCGGGGCCAGATCATCCGCAGATGCCACAACTTGCCGAAAGCGGCTATCTCAAAGCGGTTTTTTTCCGGCTGTGAGGGCCGTTCTTGACACCTGCGTGATCTATCCCACGGTTATGCGCGAGATGCTTCTGGGAGCCGCCAGACTCGGTCATTTCACGCCGCTATGGTCCGCACGAATTCTCGAGGAATGGGCTCGCGCGTCGCGCAAACTCGGCGCAGAAGGCGAGGTACAGGCGCGCGCGGAAATCGCTTTGACCCGTGCAAACTGGCCCAATTCCGAACTGCCGCCTGCGCCTGGTGTGGAAAAGCGGCTTTGGCTGCCGGATGCAGCCGATATTCATGTTCTGGCCGTCGCTGTCTCAGGAGCTGCGGATGTCATCATCACCCTGAACGCGCGAGATTTTCCAAAGCACATTCTTGCCGAAGAAGGTTTGGACAGGATTGACCCGGACGCGCTGTTGCATGGCTTCTGGCGCGATGATCCCAGCGGGTTGTCACAGGTTGCTGATCGTGTTCTGACCGAAGCCAACCGTCTTTCCGGCAACCAATGGACCTTGCGTAACTTGATGAAGAAGGCCCGGCTGCCAAAACTGGGTAAGGCGCTTGTGGCGCCTTATTAACTTCGGGTTCGACGCTCAGCTTATTGTCTTCCAGCGCTGTTCAAGTTTTTCCAGCGCGGCAATACGTTCGCCGGTTTTTGGGTGGCTCATCAACCAGGCGGGCGTCACACCCGCGCGCTTTTGTGTCAGGTCTTCCAGCTTTCGAAACAAGGATTTCTGTGCCTCGATTCCGATCCCGGCCTTGGTCAGCAACGCGGCGGCATACTCGTCTGCCTCGTACTCATCCGCCCGCGACAAGCGAGAGGCCAGCAAAGAGGTCAAGGCATTTGCGATCCAGACGCCAATCAGCGGTACGAATCTATTCAGGAAAATGATCAGTACGGTTCGCAGGGCATTCTGACCCGAAAAATCAATCATTCGACGCCTAGCATGACCCAAGGCGACGTGACCCAACTCATGCGCGATGACAGAGGCCATTTCCTCTGCCGACACGTCTCCGTTGCGAAACTTGCGGTAGAATCCACGGGTTATGAATATCCGCCCGTCCGGGGCCGCGAGACCATTTACCGGGTCGATCTCATATATATAGACAGGTATCCGGGCCAGATCGAGGGCGGCGGCCAACCGATCGGTCATCCGTTTCAGAACCGGATCGGCAAGCTCGGTCGATTTGGCATCAAGCTCCCGATGCGTTCGCCAAACAGAAATTCGGTACATCACGATGGCATATAGCAAGGCCAGCAGGATCGGGGTTACTCTAAGCATGACCTAGATATGGGGCAGGCGGACAATCCCGGCAAGGCGTACTTTTGACGTCCGGAATTTGAAAAGCTCCAAATTCTTGACAATCAAAGACGTGGCCGCACAATCGATGAAAGCAATTTGTTTCGGGGAAATGGTTATGAATGTTTGGCACAGGGGCGGATGTGCTCTTTCTGTATTAGCATTGTCTGCGACAATCGCGCAGGCACAGGATCGCATTGAAATTTCGGAAGGTGCGCTGACGTTATCAGCACCATCATCGATAGACTGTTCGGAACCACCCGAATTCATACTGGAAGGCCCAGCAACGGAACTCTTCGCCGAAGACCGTTCTCCAGTGAATCGGATGGTATCACAGATGGCAAAAGGCTTGGCGCAAAGCTGTCCGGATGTTGAAGAACTGGCGGTGTCAGGCGAGGACCGTGGTGTTCAATACTCATTCACTGTGCAGCGCGACAATGGCTGGCTACTCGATCCAACTGTTGAAGACAAACCGGAGGAATCAACTGAGGAGACGGTTGCGCAAACTGCGTCTGAAGTCGAACAGCCAAAAACGGCAGGATTCGCGGAGCCCGAAATCAAGCCGGGATTGGCGATAGAGCAATTTGCAGGAGTTTTTGGACCGGTGAAGTCGGTTCGAGGATACCTGCCGCTCAATAACGACGATATCTGGTCCCGCGTATTGGCTGCTCGTGCTTATGCCGAGCACCCTGAATTCCTTCAAAACGACAAACTGGCCGTTGAGATCGCGGAACGTATGCTGACGCCGGTGGAATACCAGCAATTCCAGGGGCCGCTTGCCGGTAAACAGGCACATCAATGGTCCGTATTCGAGCGCCGGGATCTGGCCAACCGGGTGCGCACCCAATTGGCGCAGGGGCTGGATACACGTCGTCAAACCGGCCCGATCAACGTTTACCATGTGGCTGCGATTCAACTTGGGGAGTATGATTTTAACACTGGGTCGTTCCCATTGAATGGCGAACAACTACGCGGCTACAACGCGCCACGCTGGAGAAACATGCAAGTGTCGAATGCCTTTGATGGCATCGTCTTGCCGAACGAACTTGTTGCAAGCGTGGAGCAGGCGCGACAACTGGACAACTATCTGCGGCAGCGCAATGACAATCGTCTCTATCTGGCAGTTTTTGCCCGGATAACGCCAAACGTTCCGCCGTCGCTGGAACATTATGCTTCCAACCGCCATCACGTGCGCGATACGGAACTCGAACAAATCGCGCTGTTTGCCGATCCGGGACTGTCTCAAATACTGTTCGACTACACCCCGGCTTTGGCTGACCGTCAGACAATGGCGGATCAGGTCGCAGAATTTCTCTTGCGTCCGGTATCCTTCGGCGAGGATTTCGTGCGCGCGATCGGAACATTGTCGGACAGTGATGCTGTCGCGGAATATCTGGCGCAGACTTATGTGAATAGTGGCGTACAACCGAAAAAAACCGCTGCACAGGTCTTGACCGAATTCGGTGAAACCCGAGGGCCGACAATGATGACTTTCAGCGGGGCCCTTCAGGTCGGCACCTACGACCCTGTCAGGAAGGTTCTGCCAGTACAAAGTTTTAGCGTTCAAAATCAGAATTATCAGTCGCTGCCGATCGGTTTCGGTATGAGAAACACGTTTTTCCCGCAGGTTTCCGAAATTCCCATGACTGAAGAACAGGCGCGCAGATTGAGTGAGACCGTGCAGAACAATTATCAGGTCGAGTTCCGGCTCGATGCTGAAATGGTAAGTGGCAATTTCCAGAACAGCCAGCCGACAACACTCTATCTGGAAACGACGCATCGCCCGCATCGGCTTGTGCTGTTTTCCGGGCGTCAAGGCGAGATACCGGCCAAACGAGAAGTGCTTCTGGATGTTGAACTGCCCGAAAGTGGATCAGGTGTTCCGTCGTTGCTGGAAAGTCTGAGGATCGATCAATAAGGTTCTGGTCGCAATCAGCGGGTTAGACCACGCATGCCCTGTTCCAACCCGGCCAGCGTCATCGGGACCATGCGGTCATCAAAGATTTCTCGGATCATGCCAATGGAATGGGTATAGTCCCAGTATTTCTCGGGGACTGGATTGATCCACAGGTTCGACGCCCACTGCTCGCGGGCGCGTTGCAACCAGATTTGTCCGGCCTCGGGGTTCCAGTGTTCGTTGGCGCCACCGGGGTAAGCTATTTCATAGGGTGACATTGATGCATCTCCCACGAAGATGCATTTGTAGTCAGGCCCATAAGTGCGCAGAACCTCGTGCGTAGGTGTCTGTGCGTCCCAACGGCGACGATTGTCGCGCCAGACGCCTTCATAAAGGCAGTTGTGGAAATAGTAGTATTCCAGATGCTTGAACTCGGCGCGCGCCGCCGAGAACAGTTCTTCGACGACCTTGATATGCGAGTCCATTGATCCTCCCACATCCAGGAAAAGGATCACCTTGACCGCGTTGTGACGCTCGGGCCGTTCCTTGACGTCGAGATAGCCGTGCTCTGCAGTGGCGCGGATGGTTCCGTCAAGGTCAAGTTCCATCGCGGCGCCCTCTCGAACCCAACGACGCAGACGTTTGAGCGCCACCTTGATGTTGCGGGTGCCCAACTCGACTGTGTCGTCCAGATTACGGAACTCGCGCTTGTCCCAGACCTTGACTGCGCGTTGATGACGGCTTTCCTTTTGGCCGATCCGTACCCCTTCGGGATTGTAACCATAGGCGCCAAAAGGCGAGGTACCGGCAGTGCCGATCCATTTGTTACCACCCTGATGTCGGCCTTGTTGTTCCTTGAGCCGTTCGCGCAGTGTCTCCATCAGCTTTTCAAAGCCGCCAAGAGCGTCGATTTCGGCTTTTTCCTCATCGGTCAGATGTTTCTCGGCCATCTTTTCCAACCAGTCTGCAGGGATGTTGACGGCTTCCAACACCCGTTCGAATCCGATCTCCTCTAACCCCTTGAAGCTCGCGGCAAAGGCGCGGTCGAACTTGTCGATGTTGCGTTCATCCTTCACCATCGAAACACGGGCAAGGTAATAGAATGCCTCGATGTCGTAGGTAGCCAATCCCCGCTTCATTCCTTCGAGAAAGGTCAGATATTCGCGCAGCGATACGGGAACGCCTGCTTTCCTGAGATTTTCGAAGAAAGGCAGGAACATTGTGTCAAACCATGAACCTGTGGACCATCAAAGTGGCGACCATTCCCACCAATGCAAACGCAATGGCGTATCCGGCGGAATATTGGGCAATATCCGCCCGGCTACCGTTGCGTCTACGGGCAGTCAGACCACCCACGATTGCCCCCAATGCGGCCAAAGCCAAAACGATCATCTGTTCTTATCCGCCCAATCTTTTGCGAGGGTTCAAGAGTGCGATGTCTTCCATCACCGAGCGAACCTCCCAATCCGAGCCGAACCCGTAGCGCGCCCATCCAATGCTGTCCAGCCTCAGGTTGCGGGCCTGATCCGGTTTGCCGGTCAGATCCAGCGCCTCGGCCTTGAGCATCATCAGAGTGGCCATCATTGCTGCATTCTCGGCGCGGGCGGTCACGTCGATGCTGGGGTTGATCTGGCGCAGGGCCGTGGTGCCATCGCCCTGCGAGATCGCGTATGCCGCAGTCTGGGCCGCGACATAGGCACGGTGCAACTCCGTGTCCGGTGTTTGAGATAGAAAATGTAGTGCAGTACCATAATGAAGCTGCGCTTGCTCGGGGTCATCCAATTGGATCATCCGCCCGATAAGGTAATGCGGGAAGGCGCGGCGCTGATCGTTCCATCCAGATTGCTCGGCGATCACGGCAGCACGATTTGCGGCCCGGCGGCGCTGCGATGGATCGGCGTTTGGTCCCAAAGAAATCTGTACGGCCTCGATCCAACTGCGAGGGGTTTCGAAATATGTTGCGGAACGAACGAAATCGCCGTTCGGATTGAGACGGCTCAGCAGCCCCGGCAGAACCGACGCCACTTGTCCGCGCCCCATGCCACTGCGCAATTCAGGTGAATAGGTCGCGCGCAGAACAAGCATGTCGAACCCGGTCAGAACGGTATGTACATTATCGTCATTAAAGACTGAATCCGGCAATCTATAGAGATCGTTGAGTGGCCCTAATGCCTGCGCCAGTTCTTCGTGCAGGCAGTCTCGGACCTCTTGCGGACTGACGTCATAGGGAATGAAGATGCCCAGCCGCTCCCGTTTTGTCAGGGTTGACCAGTTGGTCTTGGGGCTGCGCCGGTCGCGGCGGTATTCTGCCAGGCTTGAGACATTGGGAACAACGAAACAGGCGGCCTGAGGAAGCGCGCGGTGGATCTGGTCGCGGCTGACCGCTTCGATTGTAATGTTCGCGTTGCTTTCGAATGTGCGGTGAATGTCGATTCTGGCTTCGCTGCGCAACCGTGTCAGCAAACGGTCCAGATCGGCAGTCATGGTCGGAGGCGGCGACCCGGTGACGCGTACCGTGATTGGCGTTTCAAAGCGCGTGAAAACGGGGAGTTCGCGTCCGCTTTCCAACTCGAAATGCAACGAAAGGAAATCTGCCGCAATATTGGCGTTCGACCGCGTTGGTGCTTTCGGGTGCGCGGTCGTAAAGCTTTTCATCGGCGGCAGAACACTGCTAGCTATCTGCGAGCGTGTGGCGGTTTCTTGCGGGGGAAAGGTGCTGCATCCGGCAAGGATCGTAGACAATATCAGGGCGGCGAAACGTATCATTGGCGGTTGTACCGGACGAACGGGGTTAGTTTGCCGACGCGATCATATAACTTGCGTGCAGTTTCGTTGAACTCCTGCGTCAGCCAATAGACCGACGGCGCGCCCTGCCGATCAGCCTCGGCATAGACCGCCTCGATCAGAGCACGACCAACTCCGCGTCCACGAGTTTCAGGGCGGGAATACAGGTCTTGCAGATAACAAGTGTTTTCAATCTTCCACGCGTGTCGGTGAAACAGGTAATGAGTGAGTCCCACGAGTCGCCCATCAAGCTCGGCCACGAAGCATGAGAAATCCTGAGGATTGTCCCCCAGCAGCCGCGCAAACGTGCTTTCATAGATGTCATCCGTCGCCGAAGTTTCGTAGAACACCAGATAGTCCTGCCACATCTCGGCCCATTCGGAGCGGTCCGTTGGGCGCAATTCCCTGATCAGGAGTTCACTGGTCACGCTCATATCCCCGGTTTTGGCCAGCCTGCACTGGTCTCATCGCATAGCATGGTCGCATCCTGCTCCGGCCAAGGCAAGCGGGCAGGGGTACATATATTGCGAACTCCGTCTAGCGTTGTCTTCTGGCCATAAAGGCCAAGCGCTCGAAAAGATGAACATCTTGTTCATTCTTCAACAGCGCCCCATGCAGTTTCGGCAGAGCATTGGCCCCATCGCGTTTCAGGTCTTCAGCGCTCAGATCCTCGGCCAGAAGCAGTTTTAACCAATCAAGCACTTCTGACGTCGACGGTTTCTTTTTCAAGCCTGACGTTTCCCTGATTTCATAAAATTGGGTTAGCGCTGTTGTGAGCAAGGCTTCCTTAATACCAGGATGATGAACTTCGACAATCCGGCGCATCGTCGGTTCGTCGGGAAACCGGATGTAATGAAAGAAGCAACGCCGCAGAAAGGCGTCCGGCAATTCTTTTTCGTTGTTGGACGTGATGATCACGACGGGCCGATGCTTGGCCCGAACCGTCGCGCCGGTCTCGTAGACGTGGAACTCCATCTTGTCGAGTTCCTGCAACAGATCATTGGGGAACTCGATATCGGCCTTGTCGATTTCGTCGATCAGCAAAACCACCTTCTCGTCGGCATCGAACGCCTGCCACAGCTTGCCGCGTTTGATATAATTGCTGACGTCGTGAACTTTCTCTTCGCCCAGTTGGCTGTCTCTGAGACGACTCACCGCGTCGTACTCGTACAGGCCTTGCTGTGCCCGCGTCGTGGATTTGATATTCCACTCGATCATCTTTAGCCCAAGCGCGCCAGCCACTTGTTTGGCCAATTCGGTTTTGCCGGTTCCAGGTTCACCCTTGACCAACAGGGGGCGTTCCAGTGTTACGGCGGCATTCACGGCGATGTTCAGGTCATCGGTCGCCACATATTCAGCGGTACCTTGAAAACGTGTGGTCATGAATCTCTCGTCAATCGGCTGATCAGAGCAATAGGTGATGCCATCGGGTTACTCGCGGGTGCGGCGATTTACAAGTCCGACGCCGGGTCGCATGGATCGCTCATTGGCCAGTAACCGAAGGGATCTTGATTCGGCGCACAGCGCTTTGCCTTTAGCTATGGTGCCGCAGAAATGCCAGACAAAGATCACAGAAAAACAAGGTTCTTCTGCAAGATGTCTCATATTTAGACAAGTTGATATTCGGGTCGGATTTCGCGGCGTTTGTGTAGTGACATTCCTCGTTCCGTCGGATAAACGCACCGCAGTAGGAGAGAGCCGATTGTCAGGTGAAGCAACAATGACCGACGCGTCCGGCCATGCCGAGGGAGCAGATATGAAACAGGAAGTTTTTCTGCCGGAGGACTATCGTCCGGCCGAAGATGAGCCTTTCATGAATGATCGCCAGCTTGAGTATTTTCGTCGTAAGCTGTTGAATTGGAAAAGTGAACTATTGGCGGGAAGCCGCGACACGATTGAAGGACTTCAGGGAAATACGCGCAATATTCCCGACGTTGCCGACCGCGCCAGCGAGGAGACGGATCGCGCGTTGGAATTACGCACCCGCGACCGCCAGCGAAAACTTGTCGCCAAAATCGAAGCCGCGCTGCGTCGGATCGACGAGGGCGAATATGGCTATTGCGAAGTAACCGGTGACCCGATCTCGCTCAAGCGGTTGGATGCACGTCCGATCGCGACCATGACTTTGGAAGCACAGGAACGGCACGAACGGCGCGAAAAAGTTCACCGCGACGATTGATCGCTGAGTCATCTTTGATGAATTGAACGCCGGGGCCTTTCGCTTCGGCGTTTTTTCGTTATGCCAACGGAATGGATATCACTGGATTAAGAATTTGCGTGGTGGGGGGCGGTATCGGAGGCCTTGCCGCCGCTATCGCGCTGCGAAAACGTGGCGCTTTGGTTCGGATCCTCGAACAGGCGCCGGAGATCGCCGAGGTCGGGGCCGGGCTGCAGATCAGTGCGAACGGCATTGTGGTCCTGCGTGCCCTTGGCATCATAGACGATGCGCCGCGAGCCGGACTGTGCTCCAGCGGTACCGTCGTGCGAGATTATCGAACCGGACGTCGCATCGCCAAATTGCCTGTGCCGCGCATCGGGCCTACCTATTACTTTCATCGCGCCGACCTGATCGGCTTGCTGTACGAAACGGCTATTCGGCACGGGGTCCAGATCAATCTTGGGAAAACGGTCGTGGCGACGCGGCCTGATGGGGACGGCGCAACAATCGAATTGGATGACGGCGAACAACTCGCGACTGATTGCGTCATAGCTGCCGATGGTGGCCGCAGCCGATTACGGGCCGAGTTGAACGAACAGGAAGCGCCGGAATTCACGCATCAGGTTGCCTGGCGCGCGACAATCCCCTGGAGTGAGAAACCCAAGCAGACGAACGCCAGCCTCACAATAGGACCGGGTCGCCACGTCGTTTTGTATCCCTTGCGAAATCATGCATTGATGAACATTGTGGCTGTCGAAGAGCGTTCCGACTGGCGCGAGGAGGGGTGGCGTCGGAAGGGTGACCCGGATGATCTGCGTGCCCGGTTCCATGACTTCGGCGGTGAAGTTGCCGAGATCCTGAGCGAGGTGCAGGATACGTTCCTTTGGGCTCTTTTCCTGCGCCCCGTCGCGTCCAGTTGGCAGAACGAATATATGGCTATTTTGGGCGATGCCGCGCATCCAACGCTTCCATTCATGGCGCAAGGCGCGTGTCTGGCCCTGGAAGACGCATGGGTTCTGGCTCGATCGTTCGAAAGCGCAAGCAGTATCCCGCAAGCTCTCGCGACGTACGAGGACGCAAGAGTGAAACGTGCACAAAAAGTGGTCGCGGCGGCGGCAAATAATGCGCGAAATTTCCATCTTCGCGGGCCACTACGTTTGGCTGCGCAATTGGCATTGGCAACAATTGGGCCGAGGCTCAGCCGTCGTTACGAGTGGATCTACGACTATGACGTGACCGCCTGATCGGGTCAGATATCCATTTCCACCCAGACCGGCACGTGATCCGAAGGCTTGTTGTGCCCGCGCACTTCGGCGTCAATGCGACAGTCCAGCATCAGGTCAGCGGCCTGTGGTGTCATCAGTAAATGGTCGATCCGGATGCCATCATTCTTGTTCCAAGCCCCAGCTTGGTAATCCCAGAAAGAGTAGTGACCTGGGCCTTGCGTGCATGCCCGGAACGCGTCGGTAAAGCCGAGATTTAGGACTTTGCGGAACGCTTCACGGCTCTCCAGACGAAACAGAGCATCCTCACGCCAGGCGTCCGGGCGCTTGGCATCCTCGACCTGAGGAATGATGTTGTAGTCACCTGCCATCAGCGCCGGCTCCTCGGACGCCAGCAACGCCTTTGCACGGTCATAAAGGCGCTCCATCCATGCCAGTTTGTATCCATATTTCGGACCCGGGACCGGGTTCCCGTTCGGAAGGTACAAGCCGCAGATACGCAAAGCGGTCCTGCCCACAACTGTCGCCTCGATCCATCGGGCCTGCTCGTCGTGGTCATCGCCGGGTAATCCGCGCGTGACACCCTCCAGCGGCAGCTTTGAAAGGATCGCCACGCCGTTGAAGCTTTTCTGCCCGTGAGTTTCGACGTTGTACCCACGCTCCTCGAACAATTCGCGCGGAAAATTCTCGTCGACAGACTTGATTTCCTGCAGCAGCACCACGTCTGGTTGCGCATCATCCAGCCAACGGGGCAAGGCTTCGGCTCGTGCCTTAATGCCATTGATATTGAATGTGGCGATTTTCATGCGCGATCCTCCGTAATTCTGAGGCAACCTATCGCGTAGAACCGACCCGACGGCAAGGTGCTGAGGTCGTTTGCGCGGCTCTGCCTCGCGCTCCGGGGTGAGCATCAGTTGATTTAGTAACCGGATCCTTAGCCAATTTCTTCGAGACAATTGAGTGGTTCAGGCGGAGATGCCGATGCTCGCTTAATTTTGAGTTCTCTGGCTTTGAATCCGGATATTGAGCCCTGCTTTACATTGCCGGATATATCTTGGGGGTTTGGGGGCAAAGCCCCTACTGACGCTTACATGGAAAATGAGGTGCCACACCCGCAAGACGCGGTAGCATTTGGGTTATCGATCACGAACCTCGCACCGATCAGTTCTTCGCTGAAATCGATCGTTGCATTCTCCAGAAATGGCAGCGAGATTGCATCCACAACGACTTTTTGGCCGTTCCCTTCTAATACCAGATCGTCGTCTTTTGGTGTGTCCAGAGCGATTTCGTATTGAAATCCAGAACATCCGCCGCCTTCGACTGCCACGCGCAAGGCCTGACCCTGCTCTGCCGCGCCGATTTCAGCCAGGCGGTCAAAGGCGCGATCCGTGACTCTGGGGGGCAGGTTCATAACGATCTCCGAAGGTTTTCTTCTCAAGCGACCTACAATATAGAAAGCGCAACAACAGGTCACAAGGACTAGAGCTTTGGATAGAGCGGTTTTTGCCTCGACACCCGAGCGTGCAAGAGGGCGGCGCGTACCCGAAGAGGAAAGCAGTTTCCGGTCGTGCTTTCAACGAGACCGCGACAGGATCATCCATGCCAGCGCCTTTCGACGGCTCAAGCACAAGACGCAGGTATTCGTCGAGCACGAAGGTGATAGCTATCGCACTCGTCTAACCCATTCAATCGAGGTGGCGCAGGTAGCACGGACTATTGCAGGTGCCCTGGGTTTGAACGCCGAGTTGACTGAGGCTGTCGCCTTGGCTCACGATCTGGGCCACACGCCATTCGGACACACGGGCGAGGACGCGCTGCACGCGCTGATGAAGCCATACGGAGGGTTCGACCACAATGCCCAAGCAATCCGGATCGTGACCAAGCTCGAGCGGCATTATGCCGAGTTTGATGGCCTGAACCTGACCTGGGAAACGCTTGAAGCTATTGCCAAACATAACGGTCCGGTGGTTGGCGAGTTGCCCTGGGCCTTGGCGGAATGCAATGCCGCCTTTGACCTGGAACTGCACACCCATGCCAGTGCCGAGGCGCAGGTGGCCGCCTTGTCGGACGATATCGCCTATAATAACCACGACCTACATGACGGGTTGCGGGCAGGTTTGTTCACCGACGAGGAAATCGCGGCTTTGCCCATTGTGGGCGATTGTTATGCCGAGGTGGATCGGGCCTATCCGCAACTTGACGCCTATCGTCGTCGGCACGAGGCGCTGCGGCGCGTTTTTGGCGTCATGGTCTCGGACGTGATCAAAACCTCACTTGCACTGTTCTTGCAATCGGGCGCCAAATCCGTAGAAGAAATACGCGCCTTGGGTTACCCCGTCATCCAGTTCTCTCCCAAACTCTGGGGGCAGTTGAAAGAAATACGCGCCTTCCTTTTTTCCCGCATGTATCGCGCCCCGTCCGTCATGGAAGTGCGCGCGCAGGTTGCCAGAGTCGTAGACGAGCTGTTTCCGATCTATCTGCACGATCCCAGACAGTTGCCGCGCCATTGGCATACCGACATTGAGACAGCTCAGGATGAGACCGCGCTGGCCCGATTGGTGTCTGACTATATCGCGGGCATGACCGACCGGTTTGCGCTGCAAGACCATGCACGCCTGACCGGGGGCGAACTGAAACGGATCTGAACGCGATGCAGTAAGGCAAAGCGTTCCATTGACCTTGTCGTCTTGCGTGATAAACCGCCGGGCAAGCAAAAGGACATCACGATGAACCTGTTTTCCGACATCCGCGGCCTCGTTCTGGGCGCGCTGGTACAGATGCAATCCGAGGGCGTGCTGCCCGAAGGACTAAGCTTTGACAATGTCGCCGTGGAACCGCCGCGTGATGCGGCACACGGTGATATGGCGACCAACGCGGCGATGGTGCTGGCCAAACCAGCAAAGATGAAACCGCGCGATATCGCCGAAGCTTTGGCTGCAAAACTTGTTTCCGACGTGCGTATCACCGATGCCGAAGTTGCTGGCCCTGGTTTTTTGAACCTGCGCCTTGCGTCATCGGTCTGGCAAGGCGTTTTGTCGGCGATTCTGTCTGAAGGGACTGGTTATGGGCGCTCCGACATGGGGCAAGGCAAAAAAGTTAACGTTGAATATGTCTCGGCGAACCCGACCGGGCCTTTACACGTTGGGCATACACGCGGCGCGGTATTTGGCGACGCGCTGGCTAGCCTGCTTGACTATGCCGGCTATGAGGTGACCCGCGAGTATTATATCAATGACGGCGGTGCTCAGGTCGATGTTCTGGCGCGGTCGGCCTATGAACGTTACCGCGAGGCCAACGGGCTGAGTCCCGAGATTGCCGAAGGTCTTTATCCAGGCGATTACCTGATCCCTATCGGTGAGGCACTCAAAGACAAATATGGCGACAGCCTGATTGATCGTCCGGAATCTGAGTGGCTGGAGGATATCCGAAACTTCGCGACCGATGCGATGATGGATCTGATCCGCGCCGATTTGAAAGAACTCGGCGTCGAGATGGACGTATTCTTCTCGGAGAAATCTCTTTACGGCACCGGTCGGATCGAGGCGGCGTTGGAGTCGCTGGACAGCAAAGGGCTGATCTACGAAGGTGTACTGGAACCGCCAAAGGGAAAAAAACCCGAGGACTGGGAACCACGCGAACAGACTCTGTTCAAATCTACTGAGCATGGCGATGATGTGGACCGCCCTGTCAAGAAATCGGATGGCAGCTGGACATATTTCGCCCCGGATATCGCCTATCACTATGACAAGGTTACGCGCGGCTATGACGCTCTGATCGATGTCTTTGGCGCCGACCACGGAGGTTATGTGAAGCGGATGAAGGCTGCAGTGTCGGCCCTGTCCGATGGCAAGGTGTCGCTTGATATCAAGTTGACCCAACTGGTGAAGCTTTGGAAGAATGGCGAGCCATTCAAAATGTCAAAGCGGGCCGGGAATTTTGTCACGTTGCGCGACGTTGTAGATCAAGTTGGCCCGGATGTGACCCGTTTCGTGATGCTGACACGTAAGAATGACGCTCCCTTGGATTTCGATTTCGACAAGGTGCTGGAACAAAGCCGCGAGAACCCAGTGTTTTATGTTCAGTACGCTCATGCTCGTATCATGAGCGTACTGCGCCGCGCCGAAGAGGCCGGTATCCAGGCTGACATTCCGACACTTGTCGCTGCTGATTTGACCCGGGTCGATCACGAGGCTGAGCTCGCAGTGGCCAGAAAGATGGCCGAATGGCCACGTCTGGTGGAAGTTGCCGCGCGAACGAATGAACCGCATCGGATTGCGTTCTATCTCTATGAACTCGCAGGAGATTTTCATGCACTCTGGAATCGGGGCAACGAAGAAACTTCGCTGCGTTTCCTTCAGGATGGCGATGTGGCCACAAGCCAGTCGAAAATAGCCTTGGCGCGTGCCGTTGCGGTTGTGATTTCGGCTGGCTTGGGTATTCTTGGGGTCAAGCCGGCGCAGGAGATGCGATAATCAATATCACCCGAACCGCCGGCCCGAGGAGCAAGGCAAGAAATGACCCGCGCGTCCGAGCTGGATGCATGCGGGCAGTGAGGCGGATATGGCGAGTTACTATCAGTCGGGGCTGTCAGGCCCCGCGAACGAGTATCATACGGATCAGATGCATTCTCCGGGTGATGAGGAATATCCGGATTATCAGGACATTTCCGATTTCTCGGACGCTCTCCCGCCGTCGGGCGGTTTTGGCCGGATGGTCAGTGTTCTTGGTGCCGTTGCCTCGCTGGCGCTGGTCGCAGGTATCAGCATCTGGGGTTACAAACTGGTGATGCGTGATGTCAGCGGCGTTCCGGTCGTGCGTGCGATTGAGGGGCCAATGCGAATCCAGCCCGAAAGTCCGGGCGGCACTCCGGCGGATCATCAGGGATTGGCGGTCAACACAGTTGCGGCGCAGGGGTCCGCGGCGCCTCCTGCCGATCGTCTCATCCTGGCTCCAAAACCAGTTTCGCTCGTCGATGAAGACGCGCCGATGGGCTTGCTGAAGCCCACGCCCGCCGTACTGGTGGTCGAAGAAGAAATCTCTGATCAGGAAGCCGCTGACCTGCGGCAGGACACTGTCGATTCTTTGGTTGCAGAGTTGTCGGGCACCAACGAAGACCCGGTGGAAGCACTGGAACAGGACGAGTTGCAACTCGCCGCTCTCGAACTGCCCGATGAGGAACCGGCCATCGATCCTGCCGATCTGATCGCGAGCCAGCCCGACAACGCTCTGCTTAGTGAGCCAGGCGTGCGCAAATCTCTTCGACCGATCCGTCGGCCTGCGCGGGCCACGCCAAGCGGGACCGAGCTGAGCAGCGATACCCAGGCCGCCATCAACGCGGCGGTCAAAGCCGCCGCAGGTCTGGATGTTGATCCCGATACCTTGGCAGTTGGAACACGACTTGCACAGCTTGGCGCTTATGAAAGCGCCGAAGTTGCTCAGGTTGAATGGGACCGGCTTTTTGGTCGTTTCGGCGACTATATGGATGGAAAGCAAAGGGTTATTCAAAAAACCTCGAGCGGCGGGCGGACATTCTATCGTCTTCGCGCAATGGGGTTTGAGGATCTGAGTGATTCACGTCAGTTCTGTGCGGCATTGGTGGCACAGGGGGCTGATTGTATCCCGGTTTCCGTGCGGTGAGATTCGGGGCCACGATTACCGATGCCGAAGGTCTTCGCCTGACGGTTGAGGAAAAAGAGCGGTTTCGCAAACTGAACCCGTTCGGGTTCATTTTGTTTGCCCGCAATATTGATACTGCAGACCAAGTCCGTGCCTTGTGCAGTGATTTCCGCGACGCAGTGGGGCGTGATTGCCCGATCACCATCGATCAGGAAGGTGGTCGGGTGCAGCGATTGCATGCGCCTCTTGCGCGGGAGTGGTTGCCGCCACTGGATCATGCCGATCGGGCAGGAGATAACGCGGAACGCGCGATGTACCTGCGGTACCGTCTGATCGCCCACGAGTTGATGGGCTTGGGTATCGACAGCAACTGCGCGCCAATGGTCGATGTGGCACAGCCTGAAACACACTCTTTTCTGCTCAATCGTTGCTATGGCCGCGATGCCGATACCGTATCGAGATTGGGTCGCGCAGTGGCGCAGGGCCATCTTGATGGTGGCGTGTTGCCTGTGGTCAAACACATCCCTGGACATGGCCGGGCGACCTTGGACAGCCATTTCGACCTACCCCATGTAGGCCGGACATTGGAAGAGCTTGAACAAACCGATTTCGCGTCCTTCCGCGCGCTAAACGATCTACCGATGGGGATGACTGCACATCTGGTCTATGACCGTATCGACAACGAGCCGGCGACCATTTCGCCACGTATGATGGAGGTTATTCGCCAAAAGATCGGTTTCGGCGGGTTGATCATGACCGACGATATCTCGATGAAGGCTCTCAATGGCTCGTTGGGCAATTTGTCCCGGCGTGCGATCCTTGCCGGATGTGATGTGGTTTTGCACTGCAATGGAACCCTCGCGGAACGTACAGCGGTGATGGAAGCCGCCGGAGAGATGACGGAGGCCGCACAAAAACGTGCCGAACAGGCGCTAGCGATGCGCAAGTCACCGCAGGAACTTGACATCGACGCCGCCGAGGCGGAACTATCTCGCCTCATGGGCGGGCAGGTGTATGTCGGATAACCTTTTTACCGAAGATACGATCTCGGTCACGGATCGCTTGGCGGCCGAGGCGTTGATCGTTGATGTCGACGGCTTCGAAGGCCCACTCGACGTGCTGCTGACTTTGTCGCGAACGCAAAAGGTAGATCTGCGCAAGATTTCGGTTCTGGCGTTGGCGCATCAATATCTGGCCTTCGTGGAGCGTGCCCGCGCACTGCGAATTGAATTGGCCGCAGATTATCTCGTGATGGCGGCATGGCTAGCCTTTCTGAAGTCACGGCTACTACTGCCCCCGGATCCTGATGAAGAAGGCCCGTCGGGCGAGGAACTGGCCGCCCATCTCGCGTTCCAGCTTGAACGTTTGCAAGCGATGCGCGATGTGGCTGCGCGGCTGATGGCCCGGGACCAGTTGGGACGAGACTTTTTCAGGCGCGGCCAGGGTGAAGATGTCACACGTATCCGCACGGTCAGTTATTCGGCGACGCTGCTTGATCTGATGCAGGGCTATGCTCGCATTCGCACCCGTGATGAGTTCCGCCCATTCGTCATGGATCGCGACGCGGTGTTCACGATGGAACAAGCGTTGGAGCGTATGCGTCCGCTGATCGGTTTTGCCGGCACATGGACGGACATGGCCAGCTATTTACCAAACGGTTGGAACGCCGACCCGATGCGTCGCCGATCGGCAACGGCGGCAACCTTTGCCGCCTCTCTGGAACTGGTTAAGGAAGGGCATATGGAAATCCGCCAAAGTGATACCTTCGCCCCAATCCAATTGCGCAAGAGGACAGAGCGACGTGACTGACGCGACCCAGAATGACACTTCGGGGAACCTGTTCGATGCCCCTCCTTTGGCTGAACAGGAACGTATGGTCGAAGCGGTGCTTTTTGCCAGCGCCGAACCAGTCAGTATTGCCGATCTCGAAGCCCGGATGCCGCATGGAAGTAATGCCAGCCAGGCCCTGGAGTTACTGAAAAAGCGTTACGAAGGACGGGGTGTACGCGTGGTTCAGGTGGGTGAGGCCTGGGCTATTCGAACTGCCCCCGATCTGGGCTTTCTGATGCAGAAGGAAACGGTTGAGACACGCAAGCTTAGCCGCGCGGCGATCGAGATGCTGGCGATCATCG
This sequence comes from Ruegeria sp. BHSB058, assembly GCF_059613285.1. Taxonomy (NCBI): domain Bacteria; kingdom Pseudomonadati; phylum Pseudomonadota; class Alphaproteobacteria; order Rhodobacterales; family Roseobacteraceae; genus Ruegeria; species Ruegeria sp. BHSB058. The sequence goes on from NZ_JBXWSF010000056.1 coordinate 22,102, forward strand.
CCTATCACCAACCCTGTACCCGCGCCGAAATCGAGGAAATTCGCGGTGTCTCTGTCTCGCGCGGAACAATCGACCAGTTGCTGGAAATGGAATGGATCAGGTTGGGCCGGCGGCGTATGACGCCGGGTCGTCCCGTGACATTTGTGGTGACCCCCCAGTTTCTGGACCATTTCGGCCTTGAAAGCGCCCGCGATCTTCCGGGCCTGAAAGAACTGCGCGCCGCTGGATTGTTGGAAAATCGTCCACCACCCGGAGCGATGCCCATAGGCGAAGGGCGGGACGAAGTAGAAGGTGAGGACGGGCAGTCCGAACTCTTCGAAGAGGAATGACATGAACCTGAACAGGTTGATTGACCGGATTGTACGAGAGGCTATACGCCACTTGCTAAAGCGTGGCGTCGACACTGGGGTCGATTTCGCCGCGACCCGCAGATTGGATGACCAAGCCACCTCGGCTGAAAAGACGCAGCCGAGACAAAAGCTCTCGCGAGATCAAAAACAGAAATTTCGACAGGCACAACGCATTTCGCGCCAGATGCGGAAGTTTATACGTTTTTAAGTCAACGTAGTAGGTTACAACGGCGCCTTAAAGTGCTTTGACAGCTTTAGGCCTTGACCCTGATAGTTCGACGCGATGCCCGCGCCATACAACTGGGTCGGCAACTCGGCCATTTGTTCATAAACTAGGCGACCTACAACCTGACCGTGCTCCAACACAAAGGGCGCTTCGTGGCATCTCACTTCCAGCACCCCGCGTGATCCCGCACCGCCAGCGGCCGCATGTCCAAAACCGGGGTCGAAGAAACCCGCATAGTGCACCCGGAACTCGCCGACCATGGCGAGATAGGGAGCCATTTCAGCGGCATACATCGGGGGAATGTGAACCGCCTCGCGGCTGACGAGAATATAGAACGCGCCGGGATCAAGAATGATGCGCCCATCCTTGCTGCGCACTTCTTCCCAGTATTCCAACGGCTCATAGGCACCGATTCGATCTAAATCGATAACCCCGGTATGCGGTTTGGCGCGATAGCCCACCAAATCAGTGTTGGGTAGACGCAGGTCAACGGAAAACCCAAGTCCGTCCTGAATAACCGCAGGGCCATCCACCAGCGGAGTTTTGGCGTGCACCGTCCTTAGATCGGTATCAGACAAGATCGCCTGACCCTGACGGAACCGGATCTGGTTGAGCCGCATCCCGGGACGTACCAGAACCGAGAAAGATCGGGGGCAGATTTCAGCATAGAGCGGTCCGACATAACCCGATGCAATCCGGTCAAACTCGGTGCCGCTGTCGGTGATGGTTCGTGTCAGCAGATCAAGTCGCCCGGTAGAACTCTTGGCATTTGCAACCGCATTCATGTCCGGGGGCAGGGCGAGCGATTCCATCAGCGGCACCAGATAGACGCAGCCCTTTTCCAAAACCGCGCCATCGCTGATGTCGATGCGGTGCATCTCGAATTCTTCAAGCCGGTCTTGGACCGTGTTGCCTTCGCCCGCCAGAAACGAGGCGCGGACACGGTAAGCAACTATTCCTAAACGTAGATCAAGACTTGCTGGCTGCACTTGCGCCGCCAGGATCGGGTGTGTTGCGGCAATCTGGCCGCGTTCGATCATCTGCTCGATTTGCTGGTTCGGGCATACGCCTGTCATGCCGATCCCCCTGTGGGCCAGATGTTCTGGCCTGCGGATATGGTACGTCGGTGTGATTTGGTCGGGCTAGCAGGACTCGAACCTGCGACCTTCCGTCCCCCAGACGGACGCGCTACCAGGCTGCGCCATAGCCCGACGTTGGGGTGTTCATAATGGTTTTCCCGGCAGGAGCAAGAGAAAAACATTGCCTTTTTCTTATCCCGCTGCCTGATTGTCGACCTTATCCAGCCATGCCCTCAGATCACGCGCGAGTGGAGCAATCAGGACCAGTTTTTTCTTGTCAAACCGATCGATCGACCAAAGTTTTGCCAGAACTCCCGATTCCGTGCCATCAGATTCGATCTCGCTATGAACCGCAACTTTTGGGGTATCGTCCTCAGTCTTGAATTCACCTGCAAGCCCGGTCGACGCATTGCTCCCGAGGGGAGGCCGTGGTGCGGGAGGGTCCCCAAGGTCCATGTCCATTTGCGTGGCCGTCGGACGGGTGTCCGCATGTTCCATGAAGGGTATTACGTTGCCCTTGGCCGAGGCCTGTTGAACCGCCGGTTCATCCAGGCTTTGCGACAATCGTGCGACATGGGCGACTCCTTCTTCACGCAAAATGCGCTGAACCCCTTTGATTGTCAGGCCGTCATCGTGCAGCAGCCGTTTTATCCCACCGAGCAACTGCATATCATTGGGGCGGTAATAGCGTCGTCCCCCAGCCCGCTTGACTGGCTTGACCTGAGAAAAGCGACTTTCCCAAAAGCGCAGGACGTGGGCTTGTACCCCCAACCAATCCGCAACTTCGCTTATGGTGCGAAATGCGTCGGGAGATTTGCTCATGTCCTCTCGATCCCGAAGTTATTTGCGGTTTCCGGCGGCGACGCGGTCTTTCATCAGATGCGAGGGACGGAATGTCAGCACGCGTCGTGGCTGGATCGGAACTTCTTCTCCGGTTTTGGGGTTACGGCCAATGCGAGCGGTCTTGTCGCGAACGCTGAAAGTACCGAAAGACGAAATCTTGACCTGTTCGCCCCGCACCAATGCGTCAGACATATGGTCCAGTACGCTTTCGACCAACTGTGCACTTTCGTTGCGCGACAGTCCGACTTCGCGAAAGACAGCCTCGCTCAGATCCATCCGAGTCAGTGTTTTGTCACTCATGCCATTTCCCCTGTTGTTGGCAAAGCATAGGGGGAGGGTAAATTCGCTGTCAATATCAATGAATTGCGGGCGGCTGTGTAAGCGCTATCGCGCCTGTTACCATCTCAGGACGACGGCGCCCCAGGCAAGGCCTCCCCCGATTGCTTCGGTTACGATCAAATCACCCGGTTTGATTTGTCCGCGCTGCTTACCAACGGATAGGGCCAGAGGGATGGATGCTGCCGACGTATTTCCGTGATCCTGCACCGTGACGACAACCCGTTCCATTGGAAGGCCCATTTTCTTTGCGGTGCCCTGAATGATGCGAATATTGGCCTGATGCGGCACGATCCAGTCTACATCTGCGCTGCTCAAGCCAGCTTTGCCCAATGCGGTTTCTGCGGTTTTGGCCAGCTTATCCACCGCGTGGCGAAACACCTGGTTGCCTTGCATGCGTAGATAGCCGGTGTTTTGTGTTGCAACTCCGCCGTCGACATAAAGCAGATCCTTGTACCGTCCGTCCGAGTTGAGATCCGTCGACAAGATGCCCCGGTCTTTTGCTGTGCCTTCACCTTCTTGTGATTCAAGGATCACTGCCCCGGCGCCGTCACCAAACAGAACGCAAGTCGAACGATCGGTCCAATCCATGATTCGCGAAAACGTTTCGGCTCCGATGACCATCACGCGTTTGGCTTGCCCCGACAGGATCAGCGCGTTCGCATTGCTGAGCGCATAGACAAAACCTGCGCAGACGGCTTGGACATCAAAGGCAAATCCCCTGGTCATACCCAGACGGGCCTGCACCATGGTCGCTGCGGATGGAAAGGTCAGGTCGGCGGTCGACGTGGCGAGTACTATGGCATCGATATCTTCAGCGGTCAGTCCCGCATCCTTCAATGCGGCCTCGGCTGCGCAAGTCGCCAGATCCGACGTGGTTTCGCCTTCGGCGGCAAAATGACGGCGCTCGATCCCCGAGCGGGTGCGAATCCACTCGTCCGACGTGTCCAGTGTCACTTCGAATTCCGAATTTGGGACCACGCGTTCCGGCAAATAATGCCCGACACCTACTACTACTGCTCGGCTTGCCATGCCCGGTTACCGCCTTTTGTTATTGTCCAGCCTGCGAAGCTGCCTGACCGTCATCTTGAGCAAGCTCCGAGGTTGTTGCAACCCGAGCCGCCAGTTTTTCCGAGAATCCGGACTTTGCCAGCGTGAACGCAAGTTTCACCGCTGCGGAAACGCCCGTCGCATCCGCACCGCCATGAGATTTTACGACTGTTCCGTTCAGACCCAGGAACACGCCGCCGTTGACGCGGCGCGGGTCGATTCTTTTCTTCAACCGCTGCAGTGACGTGATCGCCAGAACTGACGCCAGACGGGACAGCGGAGAGTATTTGAACGCTTCTTTCAAGAGATCGCCGATCAGACTGGCCGTTCCTTCGCCGGTCTTGATCGCCACGTTGCCGGTAAAGCCGTCAGTGACGATCACATCGGCCCGTTTGCCGGTGATATCGCTGCCTTCGACAAAACCGGCGAATTCAAAATTTGCCTGCTCGGCAAACTCTGCGATCAGGCCATGCGCTTCTTTTAACTCGGCGCGGCCCTTGTGCTCTTCGGTGCCGACGTTCAGCAGTCCGATCCGGGGGCGTGACAGGCGCATGCCGTTGCGGGCGTAAGAGGCGCCCATGAGCGCGAATTGCAACAGATCCTTGGCGTCCGCCCTAACATCCGCGCCCACGTCGAGCATGACGTTGAACCCCTGCGGGTTTCGCGACGGAAACAGAATCGCGATGGCAGGCCTGTTCACACCGGGCAGTTTGCGCAGCCGCATCATGGACAGGGCCATGAGCGCACCGGTATTGCCGCAGGACACGGCGCCATGTGCTTCGCCCTCGCGAACCGAGTCGAGCGCTGACCACATCGAGGTTTGCTTGCCGTTGCGCACAACCTGGCTTGGCTTGTCCTCCATCGTGACGACATCGGTACAATCACGAAAAACGACGCGTCCCTCGAGGACACGCCGTTTGGCAACCAGTTTGCGCAGCTGCTCTTCCGGACCGTGCAGGATGAATCCGATTTCCGGATTCTTCTTGGCCGAAATCGAGATGCCCGCCACAACGACCGAAGGACCCGCGTCCCCGCCCATGGCGTCAACCGAGATTATGATCTGTCCGTTCCTGAAACCGGTCTGATCTGGCTGAGCCGTCATGTGGTGGCCTGCACTCGAACGGGCTTAGGCCGCGTCTTCGTCCAGGTCGATTTCGTCGGCCTGAGCGACGAC
>NZ_JBXWSF010000057.1:0-27152 GCF_059613285.1 Ruegeria sp. BHSB058
GACGTCAGGGATTTCCTTGTTGCGTTCAGGCGAGGCGATCGCGATCGCCACGGCCTCTTTGTCCTCAATCATCTCGCTGTTCTGAACGACCATGTCGTAGAAGCTGTCGAGCACGCCGGCACGAAAATCCTGGATGGCCGGAGAGCTGCCCTGGTAGGGTACGTGGATCGACTCCACGTCGAGCGCCTGATCGACCGCGACCCCGAGAATATGGGAAATCGAACCGACCCCGCTCGAGCCGAAAGTCATCGGGGTTTCTTTGACAAACGCAATATACTCGTCGAGCGAGGTGATCCCGGAGGAGGGCTGAACGAAGAGGCCGGGCGCCGATGCGCCGATATAGGCGACATGCGTGAACCCATCGAGCGGTTCGTAGGGGATGGATTTGAAACGTGTCGGTGCAATCGTGAAGGGCGCGTTGTTTGACAGGATGAGCGTCGTGCCGTCAGCCGCCTGTTGTGCGACATAGTCGGCCGCAACCGTCCCGGCAGCCCCCGGACGGTTGTCGACCACGGCCTTCTGCCCGAAATCGGTGTCAAGGTGCTGTGCGAGCAGCCGCGCGACAAGGTCGCTTGTGCCGCCTGGCGGGAAGGTCACGACGATCCTGACCGGCTCATCGCTCCAGGCTCCGGGTTCTGCCAGCGCTGCCGGCGCGTGCAGAAGGAGGGCCGCTGCAGCACCGGTGCTCATAAGTAGTCTACGGTCAATTTTCATGTTGGTGTTTCTCCCTGATTGGCTTTCATGGCCGCGCGCCGGCGGCGTCGGTTCTGCTCCGTCTTGAACAGAGCAAATGCGAGAATGGCGACGGTGATCGCGATCAGCGTTGCGCTGATGGGTCTCTGAAGAAACACCATCGGGTCACCGCGAGACAGGAGCATCGAGCGCCGGAGCTGTTCTTCCATGAGCGGGCCGAGAACGAACCCCAGCAGAAGGGGCGCCGGTTCGAAACGGAAGAGGCGCATGACGTAGCCGACGGCACCGATCACCAGCGTCAGCCAGACGTCGAACACGTTGTTGTTCAAGCTGTAGACACCCATGCAGATCAGAACGATGATTGTCGGGTACATGTACTTATAGGGTATTTTCAGCAGACGCACCCACATGCCGATCAGGGGCACGTTGAGGATCAACAGCATGATGTTGCCCACGAGGAAGCTCGCGACCAGACCCCAGAACATGTCGGGCTGTTCGGTGAGGAGACGGGGTCCGGGCGTGATCCCGTAGATCATCAGCGCCCCGATGACGATCGCCATTGGCGGGCTGCCGGGCACCCCCAACGTGAGGGTCGGGATGAAGGCTGTTTGGGTCGCCGAGTTGTTCGCGGCCTCGGGAACCGCCACGCCGGGAACCACACCGGTGCCAAAATCCTTCCGCCGGCGGTTCACGCGTTTCTCGACCGCATAGGCAAGGGCCGCGGCAATGGTCTGGCCTGTGCCTGGCAGAGCACCGATGAAGGATCCAATCGCACCGCCACGCAGGATCGGTGCAGGCAGCGATTTCCATTCCTCCTTAGTGGGATAGAAATCGTCGTAGTCCACTGTCTGGGCAGCCTTTCCGCTGGTCGCCGTACGGATCGACGCTATGACCTCGGTCACGCCGAAGAGACCCATCGCCACGATGACGATGTGCACGCCATCGCGCAGTTCGGGAATGCCCATCGTGAACCGGAGGTCCCCGGTGGTCAGGTCGATGCCGATTGTACCGAGCATCAGGCCGGTCACCACCATCGCGATTCCTTTCAGCGCACCGCCGTTGCTCACGGCCGAGGCTGCGATCAGGCCCAAAAGAAGGACAGAGAAGTAGTCCGGTGGTCCGAAACTGAGCGCAAGTTGCGCCAGGGACGGCGACAGGATGGCGATCACGATCATACCGATAATCCCGCCCCCGAAAGAGGCGGTAGCCGTCGAAAAAAGCGCAACGCCTGCGCGGCCTTTCTTCGCGAGGGCGTGCCCCTCGATCGCGGTGATCGAGGCCGCCGGCGTTCCTGGGACGTTCATCAGGATCGAAGCGGTCGATCCGCCGTATTCCGCGCCGTAGAAAACACCGGCGATCATCACCAGGGCGGGAGTTGGATCGAGATAGAAAGTGAGCGGCAGGATCATTGCGATCGCCGCCATCGACCCGATGCCCGGTAGAACGCCGATGAAGGTTCCGAGAAAGACCCCAATGAAGCAATACATCAAGTTCTGTGGCTCGAGGACCACCAGAAGGCCTTGGTAAAAGAGCGTCAGGACATCCATGGTCAGCCTCCCGGAAACGGCCTGAGAGGCAGATTCAGCAGTTCGATGAAGACTGCCCAGCATCCAAGCGCCACGATCCCACCCAAGATGAGTTTTCCGATCCAGGGAAGCGTGTGGTCCGGCAGGCTGGCGACAATAACGGTCAGGAAGACTGCGGGAACTAGGCCGAGCCAGTCGGCCGTCGCCGCGAACACGGCGAGAGCCGCGCAGATCGCGAAAAGTTCAATCCAGTCCGGCGTCTCGGCGATGCCATCGCCGCGCCGCTCTTCCACGCAGATGACCAGAGCCAGAACAGCAAGGATGGCACCGGTGACGAACGGGAAGGCCCCGGTTCCAAGGCGGGTCGGGACCCCAAGGCCCAACTGCCAGCCACCGACCATGAAGATGATGCTCAGACCGAGGAGCACCAACCCGCCGATCTCGCCACCCCATCCGAGTGCTCCATGGGATCCTTCCGGCACCCGGTCCTCGACGTCCATATGTTCGGGATCAACTGGCATGCCGGGTCCCTCTTGTCATGACGTGCCCTTTTTCTAACATGTCGGGTTTCGAGGCCTGTCCGAAGAGCGCCCGCACGCGGGCCGCGCTTACGGCAGAAATTTGCTCGATTGCTGCACGGATTTCAGAAGCGCGGTCGGCTTTTAGACGATCGCTGAACTCTGCCATGACGCTGTCCATATCGGCATGGCGTACGAGCGCGGTAATGAAAGGGAAGCCAAAGCGTTGCCGGTATTCGGCATTCATGGCTGCCAGACGGTCTCGATATTCGCTTTTGGGAGAGGTAAGATCGAGCCGCCCCTGCTCGATCTGGGATTCCGACGTCATTGTCAGGGGATTGTCCGGAGCAAGTTCGGGGTGCGCGCAAAACAGGGCAATGCTGTCCGCTTCGTTCAGCGCAACGAGTTCTCGGTGAATGGCCGCTGTCAGCGCATCCAGGTCCCGAAAGGGACGGTGCGACACCACCCGTTTCGCGACCTCGGGCGCTCTTTCGATCAGGGGAGCAATGTAACCGAGCGCCGTCCGATCATCCGCATGGTTCAAATCTTCCAATGATGTCATGTGACGTCCCCCTCACGTCCCAGCGTAGGCAGCGGCACCGTTGTCGTCTATAGAATAATAGTTTACATCGCATTCGCATTTTTAGAATTCCATACCACTCTTTCGGGAGGCTCGCTGAGACTTACAAGTATGTCAGATCGGATGACCCGACGTACCGGAAAGGTCATCGAGACACCGGACCGATAGATCGAGAATCTTCTGACGCATCGCGGAAGCCGGCATTTGTGCGTTGGATATCAGAGAGATGCTCTGACGGAACGCATCCTTGTCGCTGATCGGGATAAAGGCGAAACGCCCGTCCTTGATTTCGGGTCCGGCATCGATCTCCGAGGTGACCGCGACATACCTGCCTGTCGCGACAAGCAGCTTCATGAGCTGAATGGAGTTGACGACCACAGAAGTTCGGGCTTGCTCGAAGAGCCATCCGTGGCGAACCTCGAGCAGTCTCCGAATTGACAGGGCGGAACTCTGGAATACGACGGGATTCGCAATAAATTCTGAAAAACTAATCGACTCCTTGGTCGCCACTGGATGATCTCTGGTGGCGATGCACCCCAATGGAAACTCTCGCCGCCAGTGGAAGTCGAGAGTATCGACCGGCGGTGCATTTGCGACCGCGGCGAGGTCAAAGTCACCTTCGAGAACGCCTTTGACAGCGGCGTCCGGACTCTTGATTTCGACATCGACGGTAACCATCGGCAAATCCGAGGCGATGGCCCGCACCACATCGAGCACGAAGCCGTTGACCATGCTGTCCATTGCGGCGAGCCGGAAATGCCCCTGTTCGATGCCTCGATTTTCTTGGACAACGGACCACAGGCGCGCGTTGTCGAGACGCCAGCCGCGAGCAAGGTCCAGCACAAGCTTGCCGGTGGGCGTCAAGGTCAGGCCCTTGGGACCTCTGTCAAACAGAGCCTCTCCGAGGTCCTCCTCGATCGCCACAATCTGCCGATGGACGGCGGACGCTGAAATTCCAAGCTCCCGGGACGCTGCCTGGATCGATCCACTCTGCGCGACCTGCTCCAGATACTGAAGTGCGCGCGGAACAAGATGAAGTGCCATTTCCTGCAATCCCTTTCCAAGGCATGGGATATCGTGAGGTCGCTTTGGACCAGCCCGGTCGGTTGGTCTGCGTTGGAATAACAGGGCATTCTGTATTTTGGAATGGCGATCTCGCCTCTGTGGCAGATAGTGAAATGGAAAGTCGTATCGAAGGGACTCGCAATCTGCTTGGAGTTCCGCAAAGAAGGAGAAGAGTGTCGTGACGCATCAGTCCCATCCAACCGATCCGGTTGCCGGAGGAATATCAATTCATGCAGTGGATGTTGCGGATGGCATACCCGCTGCCGGACTGGCGGTTCGGCTATGGCACCTGCGACCTGCGAGAACGGAAATCGCATCCGGCGCGTGCGGCGCGGACGGGCTACTGCACCATCCGGTGAGCGAGGGCCAAGGCGTACAGCCAGGGCTCTACGAGGTCGAATTCGAGGTCGGAGATTTTTACCGGCAAGCTGGTCGCACCTTACCAGAACCGTCGTTTCTTGAAACTGCGGTCTTTCGATTTGGCATCGAACGCATCGAAGAACATTTTCACCTGCCGTTCAAGTTCACACCGTGGGGGTTTTCTCTTTTCCGGGGCGGCGCCTAGCACCACCCTCTCGTCTTTCCACCTACGGCGCAAATCCAATGACCGTCCCACACGAAACACATCTCGCACTCTTCATCCGTAGGTCGAGGTGTCGGCACCGGCCCGGGCGGCGATGTTAATAAGTTCATGCGGCGTGATGCCGGAGGTCACGATAAGTGCACGGCTGCCCATGGGCCGTAAGCCGGAAGGTTGCGGCTAGACCTCGAAGTCCGTTAAGACGGTCGGTTTTTTGCGCAAACGTTATTGCCTTCTTCGTCCTGTTTTGGGTGAATTTGGCAATAATTTGACTTCGCACGTGCAGCTGATGCCAGAACTCGTGGGCCGCACCGCGGTATCAAGAGGCCTGAGCCATTGCCCGATTTGGTTCGACCTATCGGGGAACAATGTCGTCCTTGAGCGCTTCGCAGCCATTCCCGCAGAGTGCAGCATCTGCGAGGTATGGGCTCTGAGTTGACATTCGCTGAAATTTTCTTGTCCGCGGCGCGGACCATCTTTGACAATCTGCAACAACTGCAGCGAAGGGCTGGGTCTCCGCGCGTTTTTTCTCGGAGCTAGTCTTCCCCGCTGTCTCGTTCAAACCTCCGGGAAACCGCAAACGGCGGCAGCCAGGGCTCGCGCCGGATGGTCCACAGCTCATAGGTCGGCACGAACTGGTCGGGCGCGTCCAGCGTGCCAAGATGCACCTCGACCTCGCCCGGGCTGACGGAAAATAACGATGACCCGCATCGGGGGCAAAAATGCCGCCCCCGGTACTCATGGGTGTCGCCCGCCACTGTTACCGCATCCTGCGGAAATATGGCCGAGGCGTGAAACAGCGCGCCATGATGCTTGCGGCAATCCAGACAGTGACAGACCCCAACGCGCAACGGGCGTCCCGATGTCTCGATCCTAACGTCGCCGCACAGACATCCACCCGCATGTCGCTCCATGATCCGGTACTCCGCAGCCGTCAGAAAGTCAGAAAAAAGCCTCCCCGACGGATCGGAGAGGCTCTGTTCAGCGCCGTGCGCGCAGCTCAGGTGTACTTCTTGATCTCACCTGATTTCAGGCGCTCCAGATAGCTGTTCAGCTCGGCCTTCACGATCGGCATCAGGAAGTAGAGGCCGATGATGTTGACCACCGCCATGGCAAAGATCGCCGCATCCGAGAAATCGATGACCGGGCCAAGATTGGCCGCCGCACCGATCACCACGAAGATGCAGAAGATGACCTTGAACACCAGCTCCTTGGTGTGGCCTTCGCCGAACAGGAAGGTCCAGGCCTTGAGGCCATAATAGGACCAGCTGATCATGGTCGAGAAGGCGAACAGGATCACCGCAATGGCCAGAATGTACTGGAACCAGCCAAAGGCGGACGAGAACGCCGCCGAGGTCAGCGCCACGCCGGACACGCCGCCGACTGTCTGGATGGTGGTGCCATCCTCGTTCAGCAGGTAAAGCCCGGTATTCGGGTCGGATACCAGTTGCCCGGTGATGATGATCACCAGTGCGGTCATGGTACAGATCACGACGGTATCGATGAACGGCTCCAACAGCGACACGAACCCTTCGGTGATCGGCTCCTTGGTGCGCACCGCCGAGTGGGCGATGGCGGCAGAGCCCACGCCCGCCTCGTTCGAGAACGCCGCACGCTTGAAGCCCTGGATCAGCGCCCCGGCCAGACCGCCGGCAACGCCAAGCCCGGTGAACGCACCTTCAAAGATCTGGCCAAAGGCCCAACCGATCTTGTCCCCGTTCATTGCCAGAATGACCAGTGCGGTCGCGACATAGAGGATACCCATGAACGGAACCACCTTTTCGGTGACGCGCGCGATGGATTTCAAACCGCCCACGATCACCGCGAACACGATGGCCGCAAACAGAATGCCGGTGATCCAGCCCGGATACTCACCCACCACGTTCGAGATCTGCGCATGCGCCTGGTTGGCCTGGAACATATTGCCGCCACCCAGCGCGCCAAGGATACAGAAGATCGAAAACAGAACCGCAAGGATCTTGCCTGCCGGGATGCCGCGTTCCTCGAACCCCTTGGTCAGGTAATACATCGGTCCGCCCGAAACGGTGCCGTCCTCGTATTCGTTGCGGTACTTCACACCCAGCGTACACTCGGTGAATTTCGATGCCATGCCCATCAGACCCGCAAGGATCATCCAGAACGTGGCGCCCGGCCCGCCGATGCCGACGGCAACCGCCACACCGGCGATGTTGCCAAGGCCCACGGTGCCCGACAGCGCCGTTGCAAGCGCCTGAAAGTGGCTGACCTCGCCCGCGTCGTTGGGGTCGGAATAGTCACCCTTGACCAGCGCGATCGAATGCGGGAATGCCCGGAACTGGATCAGGCCGAAATATACAGTGAAGATCGTCGCGGCCACCACCAGCCACGCCACAATCCACGGAAAGTTTGTGCCCGGAAACGGGCTGAAGATCAGGTTGACGAACCAGCCGGTGGAACTGGCAAACACCTCGTTGACCTTTTCGTCGATGGTCTGCGCCTGCGCCGATGCGGCCATGGCCAACATCGCGGGCGCTGCAAAAGCAAAAGCTTTGAACACGTTTTTCATGACTGTCCCTTTTCTCGCGCTTACGGAACAATAGTGACCGGGACCGGCGCCGCCTGCGCCAGACTTCCCGCGACAGAGCCGAAAAGCCGGGATGACAGGGATGAATGCCCCGTTCGGCCAATCACAAGCTGTGTCGCACCGGTTTCGTTGATGATATCGCACAGCGTTTCCGCGACCTGACCGTATTTCAGGACGGTCGACACAACCACGCCGCTGTCCTGCAAGCTTTTGCGGACAGGTTCGAGCAGCGCATCTTCGGCCCGCTTGAGCTCCTGAGACCGGCGCTTGTGACGCTCTTCGATCTCTTCCGGTGTCAGAAACGAATAGGGTGACCATTCCAGCACATGGGCGACGACAAGCTCGCATCCACGCGCCTTGGAAAGGTCGACCGCGAAATCAAGAGCCGACTTGGCGCTTGCGCTGTCGTCGTATCCAAGGACGATTTTTTGTGACACTGTTCCCTCCTGTTTGCCACACTTCCACAGGGGAAGTCTTGGTATGATACTCGCAATTCCCCGAAAAACATAAGTTTTCTTGCTTCGGTAGAATTCTCCTGTGCGATACCCTTCACCTGTTGCGCGCCTTTTCCACAACCGCGCCCGGATGGGCAAGCCGCAAATTCGGAAAATCCGTGCACTGGTGAGTTGGCTTCTTACGTAAGGGGAGGGGCGTTCTTCGTCGCAAGAAAGTCCGCCAGCAGGTCGAAAACCAGCCGGATCCGGCGACTGGTGCGCAGCTCGCGGTGCGTGGTCAGCCAGACCGGAAAACGGATGGGGGCCATGTCGGGCAGAACCGGTTCCACCTCGGGGAACTTCGCTGCCACACTTTCCGACATCGCCATGACGCCAAACCCGTTGCGCACATATTCCCAGGCAACAATGCCGTTCTGCGTCTTCAGGCGAAAGTTTTGACCCTGCAGGTCGATGCCCAGCGGGGCCATGTACTCGATCATCCGGTCGGTATCGCCGAAACCGACGAATTCCATGCCGGACAGCTCGGCCTTGGTTGCGGGGCGGCCCACCTGATCCAGATAGGACGAGGCCGCATAAAGCCGCGCATTCGCCTCGCCAACAAGTCGTGCGATCAGGTCGGGCTGATCAGGCCGGATGTGGCGAATGGCGATATCCGCCTCGCGGCGCATCAGGTCGCGGATGTCGTTGGCGGCGATAACCTCGACTTCCAGCAATGGTGCCTGTTCGCGGATATCCCGCAACACTTCGGGCAGGTCATAGGCCGACAGGATATCGCTTGCGGTGATCCGGACCCGCCCTTCGACCGATTGCGCCTGCCCCGAGGCCGCCAGCGCGATCCGGTTGGCCGCCTCTCCCATCGCTCTTGTGTGATCCAGAAGCTCCAGTCCGGCCTGTGTCAGTTCCAGCGACCGGCCGACCCGTTCGAACAGCATCACCCCCAGATCGGCCTCCAGAGCGGATACCTGTCGGCTGAGAGTCGGCTGTGACTGCCCAAGCCGCCGCGCCGCCGCCGACAAGGACCCGGACTGCGCCGTTTCCAGAAAGGCGCGTATGTGGTTCCAGTCGAACTCGCCACGTTTATCCATGCATAAATGTATAAGCGCCCTGCAAATTTCGGCAATTTCTATTTCATATTCGCATGACTATTTTTGCCGCAAAGGAGATTGGTCATGATCGCAGCTGAAAAATTCTGGGATGGGATTGCCGAGAAATATGCCCGCACGCCGATCCGGGACATGGACTCTTATGAGCGTACCCTGACACGGACGGCATCCTATCTGAAACCGTCCGATCAGGTTCTCGAACTGGGATGCGGTACCGGCACCACCGCATTGCGGCTGGCCCCGCAGGTGGCCGGGATCACCGCAACTGATGTCTCGCCAGGCATGCTGGCCGTTGGCACCCGCAAGGCGGCAGAGCAACATCAGGCCAATGTGCGGTTTGTGCAGGCCGAGGCCGGACAACCGCCCGAGGGCCCTTTTGACGTGGTGATGGCGTTCAACCTGTTGCATCTGGTCGAAGATCTGGACGCCACCCTGCACGAGGCGCGCGAGGTGACGAAAACCGGCGGGCTGCTCATCTCCAAGACCTTTTGCGCCCCGTCAACGGGGAGCAGTCTGAAATACCGGGTGATGCGGCTGATTTTGCCGCTGATGCAGCTTGTGGGCCGCGCCCCCCTCGTTCGCTTCATGTCCGAGGCGCAGCTGGATTCGGCGATCGAACGTGCAGGGTTCGAAATCGTCGAGCGCGACAGCTTTCCCGCCAAGGACGCCCGGCGCTTCATTGTCGCCAGAAAGGTTTGACCCGGGTTTTCAGATTTTGCCGAAACCTGATACGATGGTCCCGTCACGCCGGAGGCGTCTGACCCTCTGGCCATGGGGGGATGCATCATGGACAAGGAACGTATCGGAACATTCGCCGCGCACGTCTATCGTGACATGGCCGGGACGATGGCAATCGGAATGGGCTATCTCGGCCTCAAGTCGGGCCTGTTCGAGGCAATGAAGGATGGCGAACCGGTCACAGCAGCAGAGCTGGCAGACCGGACCGGCCTGACCGCCCGCTATGTCAAGGAATGGCTGCACGGCATGACAGCTGCAGGATGGCTGGAGCATGATGAACAGGCCGGGACCTTTTCGATGCCGCCCGAACACGGTTTTCTGCTGGCCTCCGAAGGAACCGATCACTTCATGGGCGGGTTGTTTCTGGCAGGTCCATCGCTGTTGTCACAGGCCCCGGCGGTCGCGCGGGCCTTTCGCGACGGCGGCGGCGTGAATTTCGACGCCTATGATCAGGACTGGATCGATGCGCTCGACCTGATGAATGGCGGCGCCTATCAGCACCGGCTGGCCAGCTATTGGATGAAACAACTGCCCGAAATTGACGAACGCCTCGCGGCCGGTGGCCGCGCACTGGATATCGGCTGCGGTGTCGGCAAGGTCTCGCTGGCGCTGGCCGCAGCTTATCCCGAGGCGCGGATCACTGGGTTCGACCCCGACGGCCCCTCGATTTCGCAGGCTCAGGCGGCGGCGCTGCAAGCGGGCGCGGACAATGTGCAATTCGTGCAGGGCGTGATCGCTGATATCGCACCAGAGCCGGTCTTTGACTTCGCCGGCATGTTCGACTGCCTGCACGATCTGGCAGAACCAAAAGCGACGTTGCGCAATGTCCGCCAACGCATTGCGCCCGGCGGCGTGCTGATGGTGATGGAGCCTCGGGCCGCGGATCGGCTGGCCGACAACACAAACCCGCTTGGCGCCGTCTATTACGGGTTCAGCCTGTTTCACTGCATGACGCAATCTCTGGCACAGGGCGGGCCCGGTCTGGGCACCTGCATGGGGCCGGACAAGGCGATGGCGCTGCTGCGCGAGGCCGGTTTTGCCGAGGTGCATGAATTGCCGATCAAAAGCCAGACCAACATGTTCTTTGCCGCGCGCGCGTGACGGGTATTGCCAGCCCGGCGCTGCCGGTTTGTCCTGCGGCCCGTTCCCGTGATACACGCGCAACGAGCAAAGGAGATTGCAATGGGTTTGAACGTTTACCTTTCGGGCGAAATTCACACGGACTGGCGCGAACAGATCATCGACGGCGCGCAGGGGCTGGATGTCACTTTCAACAGCCCGGTGACCGATCACGATGCCAGCGACGATTGCGGCACCACCATTCTGGGGGCCGAGCCGAACAAGTACTGGCACGACCACAAGGGGGCGATGGTCAACGCGATCCGCACCCGCAAGGGCATCGCCGATGCCGATGTCGTGGTGGTTCGCTTCGGCGACAAGTACAAGCAATGGAACGCGGCCTTTGATGCCGGGTATGCCGCCGCGCTGGGCAAGTCGATCATCGTCCTGCACGGCCCCGATCACCAGCACGCGCTGAAAGAGGTCGATGCCGCAGCCCTTGCCGTGGCCGAAGAGCCGCGTCAGGTTGTGGATATCCTGCGCTATGTCCTGACGGGCAAGCTGCCGCGCTGATCGCCCCGGACAGCGGACAAGCCGACAGAGTTACGGGGAAAACCGCCGATTCATACCCCTGGACCGCTTGAAACGGTTCTGGGATATGCCATCGAATTCCGCAATTGGGCGTGGAAATCGCCCGCAATGACAGAAGGAGAGGACAGTGGAAGAGGTCATGACACAGGCCGGAGCGTTCGCTCCGCTATTGCTGAGCGCGGTCAAGGCGCTGATCGTACTGGTTTTGGGCTGGATCGTCGCCGGAGCCATCGGCGGCATGGTCCGCAAGCGCATCAACGCGACACCACAGATCGACCCGACGCTGGGCAACTTCATGGCGAGCCTGGTGAAATGGGCGGTCCTGGCGATGGTGCTGGTCGCCGTCCTGGGCATTTTCGGTATCGAGGCCACAAGTATCGTTGCCATCCTCGGTGCCGCCTCGCTGGCCATCGGTCTGGCGCTGCAGGGCACGCTCAGCGATCTGGCCGCGGGCGTCATGCTGGTGGTGTTCCGGCCCTACAAGCTGGGCCAGTTTGTCGATATCGGCGGCACGGCGGGAACGGTGAAGGATCTCAATCTGTTCACCACCGAACTGGTGACCCCGGACAATGTGCAGATCATCGTGCCCAACGGTCAGTCCTGGGGTTCGATCATCATGAACTACTCCGCCCATGACACCCGCCGCGTCGATCTGGTGTTCGGCATCGACTATGGTGACAGCGCCGACAAGGCGATGGAGATCATACTGGACGTGGCCAGGGCCGACGGCCGGATCATGGCCGACCCCGAGCCATGGGTGAAGGTCACCAGCCTCGGCGACAGCTCGGTCGATCTGACTGCCCGGCTGTGGTGTGCGGCGGACGACTACTGGGACGTCAAGTTCGAACTGACCAAGGCCATCAAGGAAGCCTTTGACTCCAAGGGCATCTCGATCCCCTATCCGCATTCGGTGGAAATTCAGAAAGCGGGCTAAAGCCTTTCGGGAACACCCGGTATCGCCAATGCACTGACGCGCCCCGCGCTCTGGTGACATTGTCGATGCAGACTTCTCGGGTGTTTCTCCGAAAAGCCACAGGCGCTCCCGCCCGTCGTCATGGCGCTTGCGCACCATTCCTCCCGTTGGGCCCCGCGTCGCGCATTCCGCGCGGCGCAGTTGGTTCATTGAGATACCGTAAAACCCAAATGCAAACCCAAACCCAAATGCAAACGCGCCGCGCATGAAGCGCGGCGCGTAACAGGGCAGATGTCGCCCCGGCTAAGTTTATACCAGCGACTTGGGGTCGACCACGTCGAGGCCAAGCGCGGTGCCGACCGCTGCATAGGTCAGCTTGCCGGCGTGCACGTTAAGACCGTCCAGCAGGTGCGGATCGTCGGCACAGGCTTTCTTCCAGCCCTTGTCGGCCAGCGACAGCATGAACGGCATGGTGGCATTGCCCAACGCGATGGTCGAGGTGCGCGCAACCGCACCCGGCATGTTGGCCACGCAATAGTGCATGACGCCGTCAACTTCATAGACCGGATCGGCGTGAGTGGTGGCTTTCGAGGTCTCGAAACAGCCGCCTTGGTCGATGGCGACGTCCACCAGGGCCGCGCCCGGTTTCATCGTCGAAAGCTGTGCACGGCTGATCAGCTTGGGCGCAGCCGCGCCCGGGATCAGAACCGCGCCGATCACCATGTCTGCGGTCTCGATCAGCTCGGCCACGGCGCCCGCGGTCGAATACTGGTTCTTGAAGGTGCCGCCAAAAACGTCATCGAGGTAACGAAGGCGCGGGATCGACCGGTCGAGGATGGTGACATCAGCGCCCATGCCGGCGGCAATCTTGGCCGCGTGGGTGCCAACAACACCGCCGCCGATCACGACGACCTTTGCCGGACCAACACCCGGAACGCCGCCCATCAGGACGCCGCGGCCGCCATTGGCCTTTTGCAGGGTCCATGCGCCGACCTGCGGGGCCAGACGGCCGGCAACCTCGGACATCGGCGCCAGCAGCGGCAGGCCGCCATTGCGGTCGGTCACGGTCTCATAGGCGATGCAGGTCGCGCCCGAGGCCAGCAGATCATGGGTCTGGTCCGGGTCCGGCGCCAGGTGCAGATAGGTGAACAGAAGCTGGCCTTCGCGCAGCATCTTGCGCTCGACGGCCTGCGGCTCCTTGACCTTGACGATCATGTCGGCGGTGGCGAACACTTCTTCGGCGGTGTCGATGATCCGCGCGCCGATGGCGGTATAGGCGGCATCGTCAAACCCGGCACCCAGGCCGGCGCCGGTTTCGATAAGAACCTCATGGCCGCGCACGATGGCTTCGTGCGCTGCGTTCGGCGTCATGCCGACGCGAAATTCCTGAGGTTTGATTTCCTTGGGGCAACCGATTTTCATTTTTGCGATCTCCGTTCACAAACTGCCCAAATTATGTGCACTCTTATCTGCAATTTCTGTGAAACTCTGCTCGCGCTTTGAAGATAATTCGGGATAATCTTCGATATCTTGTCATAAATCTGCAATGGATGTGCGTGAATGAGCTTGGACGCAACAGATAGAAAGATTCTCTCGGCCCTCCAGCGCAAGGGCCGCATGTCCAATGCCGAACTGTCGGAACAAGCGAACCTGTCGCCGTCCGCCTGCCATCGCAGGGTGCAGCGGCTCGAGGCCGAGGGGTATATCCGAGACTACGTCGCCCTGCTGGATTCCCGCAAACTCGGGGTTCCCACCACGGTCTTCGTGGAAATCACCCTGCAAGGCCAGGCCGAAGAGGTGCTTGAAGCCTTCGAAAAGGCAGTGGCGCGCATTCCGGACGTTCTGGAATGCCACCTGATGGCGGGCACGGCGGACTACATCCTCAAGGTCGTCGCCGAGAACACCGAGGATTTCGCCCGCATCCACCGGCAATACCTCTCACGCCTTCCCGGCGTGGCGCAGATGCAAAGCTCGTTCGCGCTGCGCACCGTGTTCAAGACCACCGCTTTGCCGGTCTGACGGAATCAGACCGGGGCGGGATAGGTGAACAGGGCGAGATGGGCAAAGTTGAACCCGAAATGCATCGCCACCGGCACCCACAGCCGACCGGTCGCCCAATAGCCCAGCCCACAGGCCAGCCCCAAAAGCGCGGCGAAACCGGCAAGCGCCACGCCACCGCCGATATGCGCAAGGCCGAATAGCCCGCTGGCGGCCGCCACCCCCGCCACCGGCCCCAGCCACCGGATCAGGCCGGTTTGCAGGTAGCCGCGAAAGAAGGCCTCTTCCCCCAGACAGGTCAGCAGCAGGTTGGACAGCGCAAAGACCAGCCACCAGCCGGGCAGGCCCGGCTCGAACCGCAGGGCGCCGGTCAGCAGGGTCAGCAGGAACAGGGCGGGCAGCAGGGCAAGGCCAAGCATCAGCGCACGCGGCCGAAACGGGCTGCCCTGATGCAGGATCACCGGGCAGGCCAGCACAACGGCAAAGAACACCATCGGCTTGTCGATGTTGTAATACAGGGTGAACGTCGCGCTTGCGGGCCCTGACATCACCTCGTCCAGCACCATCAGGTTCCGCACGCCAGGCAGCAGATGTGCCCCCAAGACGAGGCACCACAGCATCAGTGCCGCATGCCCGGCAATACCGGCCCACCCGCTCAGCCGCCCAAGCCGCGACGCCCCCGCCAGCCCAAGCGCGATCACCCCAAGCGCCAAAGACGTCAGATAACCGAGCGCCACCACCACGCCGCCAAAAAGGCCCAGCAGCACAAGCGCCAGCCCCATGCGCTGCCTCAGCGCCGCGATGAGGGCCGCGAACAGAATGAACCACGGCCAGATCAACGGCAGAAACGATGGAAAAACGGGCATCGATACCTCTTTGGCAAGTTTGCGCCCTTGGTGGCGGCAAGATTGCGGCCGTTCAAGGGGGCAGGCGCTTGTATCTGCCTGAATTGAGGTCCACATTCAAATTTCCAGACATTACACCTCTCAAACCCACAGCGTGCCTCGCCTGTGCCGACGCGGCCGCTGACATGCCGGGGTCACAGAACCCGTCCAGTGTTTGAAAGACGTGAGCATTGAGGAGCAGAGATTGACCTACGAAAAGGAAATTTCACCCGAGGACTGGCTCGAAGCGGAGCTGCAGGACACCTTTGACGAAGATATCGAGATCGAATTCAACGAACCGATGCTGTCGATGGAGGTGCGCAAGATCTATCGCGATCAGCACCCCGAGATGCTTAACCGCCAGACTTATTTCCGCAACCTGCTGCGTCTGCAGGCGGAACTGATCAAGGTGCAGGACTGGGTCGTGCATACCGGCGCCAAGGTCTGCATCCTGTTCGAAGGCCGCGACAGCGCCGGCAAGGGCGGCGTGATCAAGCGGATCACCCAGCGCCTGAACCCGCGCGTCGCCCGCGTGGTGGCCCTCCCGGCCCCCAGCCGCCGTGAACAAAGCCAGTGGTATTTCCAGCGCTACGTGCCGCACCTGCCCGCCGCCGGTGAAATCGTGTTCTTCGACCGCTCGTGGTACAACCGCGCGGGCGTCGAACGGGTGATGGGGTTTGCAACCGAAGACCAGGTGGAACAGTTCTTTCAGGACGTTCCCGAATTCGAGCGCATGCTGGTTCGCTCGGGCATCATCCTGCTGAAATACTGGTTCTCGATCACCGACGAGGAACAGCAGTTGCGATTCCTCATGCGAATCCATGACCCGATGAAACAATGGAAACTGTCCCCGATGGATCTTGAATCCCGCATCCGCTGGGAATCCTATACCAAGGCCAAGGAAGACATGTTCTTCCGCACCAACATCCCCGAAGCGCCCTGGTATATCGTCGAAGGCAACGACAAGAAACGCGAGCGCCTGAACTGCATCGAACACCTGCTGACCAAGATCCCCTACGAGGATGTGCCGCAGGAAAAGGTCACGCTGCCGGATCGCAGATACAACCCGGATTACGAACGCCGGGTGCTGCCGGACGAGCTTTACGTGCCCAAGATCTATTGAAAGGTTCGGGTCGGCGCGCCCCGAAGTCTGCGCGCCGACCCGCGAGTGGTGTTTTGGCCAGAAAGGCGTACGTGAACTCACTCACGTTCTGCTCGATGGTGGTTGCCTGCAATCTTGTCGACAAGGTGCTGCAGGGTCGGTCTCGCTCGCGTCCAACGTCAGGGGGCGGTCCGTTGGTTGCGTATTTCGCGTCGACCTCTGCCAGCATATGTCGTTCGAAACTGCCTGTTACCGATCCAATATGCCTTTTGACACCCCTTTGTTTCCTTGATTCGTGGCGGTATTGAGGCGATGCCGTGACGGATTTGTTGCGGCGTTTGACGTTTGGGGCTTCCCGTAACAACCTATAATTGCGGGAAAAGACGGAACCGGCTGCCTTTGTGGCTGGATCAAAACCTCTGCGCTGCGTACCGCCACAGCGCAAAAACATATCGCAAAATAGTCATTTTTTATTGACCAGGTCTGTCCGCGACCACCCGGTCGCCAACATGCAAGACGCCTGATTGCAACCGGTCATTCTCGATCCGGGAACATGCGGATTTCAGATGACCTCAAGCACGCCTTCGCCCTCGAATACCGGGCTTGCCCACGTTGACAGCTACCCTTTGCAGGGGATTGCGTGGTTGTTGCTGGCCACGACATTGTTTCCGGTTCAGGACGTGATCATCAAAAGCCTCAGCGGTGACTTCGCCGTGCACCAGATCGTGTTCTGGCGCGGCCTTTTTGCCTTGCCGATCGTGGTTGCGATTGCTTGGTACGAAGGCTCTCTCTGGCCATTGAAGCTGGGCTCGGTGCCGCTGCAACTGCTGCGCGCGGGGTCGGGTTTTTGTTCTTACCTGGTCTACTACATGGCTCTTGCGGCCATTGGCATGGCCGAAACTGCCGCCATTACATTTTCAACGCCGATATTCGTCACCATCTTCGCGACCTTCTTTCTGGGTGAACGGATCGGGCTGTTCCGCTGGTTCGCGGTCGTGCTGGGGCTGATCGGCGTCGTGGTGATCGTGCAACCCGGCGCGTCCGTGTTCGAGCCCGCCGCCGTGCTGGCGCTGTTGGCTGCCGTGGCTTATGCGGTCTCGATCATCTGCACCCGGCGAATCGGAAGCCGCAGCAACGGCGGCACGCTGACGCTGTTTTCGATCCTGTTCTTTATCACGGCGGGCGGCCTCTTGGGGATCGTCTTTTCGATCGTCGACGTCGCATCGCCACATCCGAGCATTGCGTTTCTCTATCGGCACTGGACCACACCCAGCGCGACCGACTGGGGTCTGCTGCTGGCGCTGGGCTGTATTTCGGGCGTCGGGTTCTTTGCTCTCAGCCAGGCCTATCGTCTGGCCGAGGCCAGTGTGGTCACACCGTTCGAATACACCTATCTGCCCTGGTCCGTGTTGTGGGGCTATCTCGTCTTTGGCGCATTGCCGGGGCTGACGACATGGGTTGGGCTGGTCCTGATCGTCGGGGCCGGGCTGCTGATCGTCGTCCGCGAAAGCTTGCAGGGCCGCCGCGTGGTGCGCCGCCGTGGGTTGGGTGTGATGCGACAGCGGTGAAACCACCCGGTTTTCTTTTGTACATTTCGTACAATGGGGGTGTGAAAACCGGTACAAAAACGACAAACCCCCGGGGCGGGGCCGCGGGGGTCGTCAAATAGTGTCATCCAAAGCCGGAGGCGGTTTGCTTACAGCAGACCTTCACGCTGGAGTTTCTTACGCGCCAGTTTACGGGCACGACGGATCGCTTCAGCTTTCTCACGCGCTTTTTTCTCGGACGGCTTCTCGAAATGTTGCTTGAGCTTCATTTCACGGAAAACGCCTTCGCGCTGCAGCTTTTTCTTCAGGGCACGAAGCGCCTGATCGACATTGTTGTCGCGAACACTAACCTGCATGTGGTTGTCACCACCTTTCTAGATAGAGTTGCAATGAAATTTGCAGGAGGTGGCCGTATAGCAAAGCGCAAAGAACTTGTCTAGTACTGGGCCCAAGATAAGGAGGCGGCGATGACCACGGCATATGAAGACGCAAAAGAGCAACTGCTGGACGCGGCCCTGTCGCACGTTCCCTTTGACGGCTGGTCCGAAGCCACCTTTCGCGCCGCCATCGCTGATACTGAAATCGATGAAGGTCTGGCGCGCGCAATCTGCCCGCGCGGCGCGGTGGACCTCGCCTTGGCGTACCATGCGCGCGGCGACGCCGAGATGCTGCAGCGGCTTGAGGTCGAGGACCTTAGTGATCTGAAATTTCGGGAGAAAATCGCCGCTGCAGTGCGCTTTCGGCTGGAGGCGGTCGTCGACAAGGAAGCGGTGCGTCGCGGCGTGACGCTGTTCTCTCTGCCCACCCATGCCGCCGATGGGGCCAAGGCGATCTGGGGGACTTGCGATCTGATCTGGACCGCGCTTGGGGACACGTCCGAGGATGTGAACTGGTACACCAAGCGCATGACGCTTTCGGGGGTCTATTCCTCGACCGTGCTGTTCTGGCTGGGCGACGACTCGTCCGGCCATCAGGCGACGTGGGAGTTTCTTGACCGCCGCATCGGCGATGTCATGCAGTTCGAAAAGGTCAAGGCCCAGGTCAACAAGAACCCGTTGCTCAAACCATTTCTCGCGGTGCCAAACTGGTTGGCGGGACAGGTGCGCGCGCCTTCGAAATCCGACCCGGATTTGCCCGGTTCGCTGTCCCCCCGGAAATAGACACAGAACGGTCGCTTGCGGCTATGCGGTGCGGTTGCCGCCTGCTAGGCAAGTGCCAAAGGAGATATGCCGATGACCCAAACAATGCGCGCCGTCGAAATCACCACCCCCGGTGGGCCGGACGTTCTGCAATTGACCGAACGCCCGATGCCCGAACCGGCAAACGGACAGGTGGTTCTGAAAGTGGCCTATGCAGGCGTCAACCGCCCCGACGCCCTGCAACGCGCAGGGGCCTATGATCCGCCGCCGGGGGCCTCGGACCTGCCCGGTCTAGAAGCCTCGGGCGAGGTGGTCGCCGTCGGCACCGGTGTCGAAGGGGTGTCGGTTGGCGACAAGGTTTGCGCACTATTGCCAGGCGGGGGCTATGCCGAATACGTGGCCACACCCGCCGCGCACTGCCTGCCGGTGCCAGCGGGAATGAATATGAAAGAGGCCGCCTGCCTGCCCGAAACATTCTTCACCGTCTGGTCGAATGTATTCACCCGCGGTGGGTTGAAAGCGGGCGAACGGTTTCTGGTTCATGGAGGATCGAGCGGGATCGGAACAACCGCGATCCAATTGGCCAACGCTTTCGGTGCACGGGTCTTTGCCACTGCCGGATCGGACGAAAAATGTGATGCTTGTGTGAACCTCGGTGCCGAACGGGCGATCAACTACAAGACCGAGGATTTCGTCAAAGTGATGCGCGGCGAAGGTGGAGCGAATCTGATCCTCGACATGGTGGGCGGGGACTATATCCCGCGCAACGTCAAGGCACTGGCCGAGGATGGGCGACTTGTACAAATCGCCTTTCTGCAAGGGCCGGTGGTCGAATTGAACTTTGCCCTGATGATGGTCAAGCGCCTGACACTGACCGGCAGCACCCTGCGCCCGCAAAGCGATCTCGCCAAGGCGCAGATCGCACAAGACCTGCGTGAGGCGGTCTGGCCGCTGTTGGATACGGGCAAGGTGGCGCCGGTGATGGACAGCGAGTTTGATCTGGCCGATGCGGCCAAGGCACACGCGCGTATGGAAAGCTCGGGCCATATCGGCAAGATCGTTTTGAAAGTCGCGGGATAGCCCGACAGGCGGAACGCACCGGCCAAGGGCCGGTGCGCGCTGCGACCAAGGCTCAGGCGATGGCGCGGCGATAGAGGTGCCAAGTCGCGTGGCCCAGAAGCGGCATGACAAAAATCAATCCCAGCAGCAGTGGGATCGATCCAAGCACCAGCAACGCCGCGACGATGAAACCCCAGGTCAGGATGACCACCGGATTGTGGCGCAAGACACGAACCGAGGTGACCACCGCCACCGGCACACCTACCTTGCGGTCAAGCAACAGCGGGAAGCTGACAACACTGATGGCCAGCGCAATCAACGCAAAGCAAAAGCCGACGGCGGTTCCGATGACGATCATCGCCCAGCCTGCGCCCGTCGTCAGGGTGTCGCGGACAAAGGACGACAAAGAGGCCGGCGTTTCCGGGCCAAGAGTGTGCGCATAGATGCTTTGCGCGGTCATCAGCCATACAAGAAACAGCATCGTCAGATAAAATCCGAGAGCGAGGATGGCCCCGAAAGAGGGAGAGCGGAATACGCCAAAGGCGTCCAGCCAGTGCACTTCCTTGCCCATTTCCCTGCGGCGGCTGATTTCGTAAAGGCCCACGGCGGCAACCGGACCCAGGATCGCGAAACCGGCGACCAGAGGTGCCAGAAGCGGGACCATATTCTTTTGCAGCCCGAGGCCGAATAGCACGATCCCGGCAAGCGGATAGATGATTGCAATGAAAATGGCATCTGCGCGCGTCGCCAGAAAGTCTTCGCGACCTGCGCGAAGAGACGCCTTGAGGTCTTGCATCGTCAGTGTCTGCACCATCGGCGGATGCTCGACATCTGTACTGCCGATCTGACCGATGCTGTCAGTCAGGTGATCGCTGGTGGCGCCGAGATTGCGGGCGGCCCAGCTGATCGGATTTCCGATTGTTTTTGCCATGATCATCCCTTTCCTTGGCGGAGATGCGCCTCGGAATGATCCGGCTGACATGACGCTATTGGCCGGACCGACCGGCAGCGCCTACAAGCATTATAACACGGCCAGGCCTAAAACGCGGATCACCTCTTTGCGATCAGAGGATTGTTCAATGTGCAGGGTATGTTAGCCTGAACAAGAGACAGAGGAGACAGTCATGAACGATACAGCGCGCACCGTGGTCATTCATCAAACAGGTGGACCGGATGCCCTGCGGATCGAGGATCGCCCCGTCGGCGAGCCGGGTCCGGGTGAGGTCCGCATTCGCCACCGTGCCTGTGGGCTGAACTTTATCGACGTCTACCAGCGCTCTGGCCTTTATCCATTGGCGTTGCCGCACGCTTTGGGGATGGAGGCCTCGGGTGTGATCGAAGCCGTAGGAGAAGGCGTAACTCATCTTGAGCTTGGACAGCGCGCAGCTTACGCGGCGACCCCGCCCGGAGCCTATTGCAACGCGCGGGTGATGCCGGCCGCACAGGTCTGCCCGCTGCCGGATGAGGTTGGCTTTGATGAAGCGGCGGCTATGATGCTCAAGGGGATGACCGTCGAGTACCTGTTTCATCGCACCACGCCGTTGAAACGCGGGGATACGGTGTTGTTTCATGCGGCGGCAGGCGGAGTCGGTTTGATCGCCTGCCAGTGGGCCAAGTCAGAGGGGATCACCCTGATCGGAACCGCCGGGTCGGAAGAGAAGTGCAAACTTGCCCGTTTTCACGGTGCCGCGCATTGCATCAATTACCGGACTGAGAATTTTGCCGAAAGGGTTCGGGAATTGACCGGAGGTCAGGGGGTTGATGCCGTCATGGACTCTGTGGGCGCGGATACTTTCGAAGGGTCGCTGGATTGCCTCAAACCTTTGGGCATGATGATTTCGTTCGGTAATGCCTCGGGGCCCGTGCCGCCTTTCAACCTGGCGGTTCTGGGGCAAAAGGGCTCGCTAAAAATCACCCGCCCAACGCTGTTTACCCATATTGCCGATCACAGCGTCTGTCAGGCGATGGCGCGGCGCCTGTTCGGCAAGGTCACCGGTGGTGAGGTCAAGATCCGCATAGATCAGCGCTTCCCGCTTGAGCAGGTGGCGGATGCACACCGGGCGCTAGAGGCGCGGCAGACCACAGGCAGCACGATTTTGGAGCTTTAGGATCTGGCCTGGGTAACGATTGGCTGGCGGATAGAGATGGTCGGTTGAGAAAGCGAACGAGGTTTCCGCTGGTTACAGCTTCTTGGAATGAATGAACCGGCGCGGTGGGCGCGCCGGTTCGGGAGGACACCTGCCCCAAATCGGGGAGAGAAGGGCAGGTGATCGAGTTTTGTCAGCCGAAAACGCGGCCCAGAGCGCCGTCAACGGCATCGGTGATCTGATCGATGTCATCCGGCGTCGCAATCAGCGCGGGCGAGAAACACAGGGTGTTGTTGCGGCCCGGCAGCGACCGGTTGGTCACACCGATGATCACGCCCTGCGACATGCAGTCTGCAACTACTGCCTGCGCCAGTTTCTCGTCCACCGGTTCCTTGGTCGAACGGTCGGCGACCAGTTCGGCACCCAGGAACAGGCCCTTGCCGCGCACATCACCGACAACCTTGTGCTTCTCCATCAGTGCCTGCAGGTTGCCCATCATCCGGGCGCCCATTTCGGTGCAGTTGCCCAGCAGGTTCTCGTCCTCGATGATGCGCATATTCTCGATCGCCGCGGCGGGACCGGCGGTGCAGCCACCAAAAGTCGAGATGTCGCGGAAGTAGCCCATCGGATCGCTGGCGTCTTCCTTGAACATGTTGAACACCTCTTCGGTGGTCACCATACAGGCGATCGCGGCATAGCCCGAGGCAACACCCTTGGCCATGGTCACGAAATCCGGCTTGATTCCATATTGCTGGTAACCGAACCAGGTACCGGTGCGGCCAACGCCGCAGACGACCTCGTCAATATGCAACAGCACGTCGTATTTCTTGCAGATTTCCTGCACCCGTTCCCAGTATCCGGTGGGCGCTTCGATCACGCCGCCGCCCGCCGTCACCGGCTCAAGGCACAGCGCGCCGACGGTATCGGGGCCTTCGCGCAGAATCACCTCTTCGATCGCATCTGCCGCTGCACGGCCGAATGCTTCGCCGGACAACTCCTCTTTACCCAGTTCGTGCTTGCGATATTCCATGCAGTGCGGAACGCGTACGAAATCGGGCGCGAACGGGCCGTATTGTGCGTTGCGTTCGTCCTGGCCACCCGCTGACATGGTGGCAAGGGTCGAGCCGTGATAGTCGCGGTCGCGATAAAGTATCTTGGTCTTCTTACCGCCATAGCGCTTGTGCGCGATCTGGCGAACCATCTTGAAGGCCTTCTCGTTCGCCTCGGAGCCGGAGTTGGTGTAATAGACCCGGCTCATGCCCGGCATCTTGTCGATCAGTTTTTCGGCAAAGATCGCACCGGGGATCGAACCGGCGGAATTGGCGAAATAACACAGTTTCATCAGTTGGTCATAGACCGCCTTGCAGATCGATTCGCGGCCATAGCCGACGTTGACGGTCCACACACCGCCGGAAACGGCATCAAGGTGTTCCTTACCCTTCTGATCCCAGACGCGCATGCCCTTGCCTTCGACAATGATACGCGGGTCATTGGTTTCAAATGGTTTATGCTGGATCAGATGATGCCAGATATGAGCGCGGTCGGCTTCGACCACACGGGAGAGATCGTTTTCGTTGAACGTGCCGTCCATGACATGTCCTTTCAAGATGAAGCGGTGCTCGGTCTACGGGGCACAGCCCGCCAGAGCAGATTGTTTTCCATAAACCAGATCACCGCGAAAGGGCACAATTATATAGGGCCAGTTCGTTTGATCACTTATCTCCAGACCGGCGCCGCATGGGTAATATTACCGGTTTGTCAGATGCTGTGCTTTGTGCTCAAACTTCGGTTCGAAGATCAGGGAGGAAACGGGTGATGACTTTGCCAAATATCTATGAGCGCCATCTGGACCAGAACCGGGCTAATTACACGGCCTTGTCACCACTCAGCTATCTGGAACGCACTGCGGCGGTATATCCCGACTATCCGTCCGTCGTGTACGGTGATCGGCGTTATACATGGGCCGAAACCTATGCCCGTTGCCGACGTCTGGCCAGTGCGCTTTCGGTCCATGGGATCGGGCAGGGCGATACGGTATCGATCATCGCCGCTAACATTCCCGAGATGTACGAGGCGCATTTCGGGGTGCCTATGGCTGGTGCTGTTTTGAACGCGATCAACACGCGGCTGGATGCCCCCATCGTCGCCTTCATTCTGGAGCACGCCGAGGCCAAGGTTCTGTTGGTCGATCCCGAGTTTTCGGGTGTTGTCAAAGACGCTCTTTCCCAGATCGACCTTCCCGATCTTCTGGTGATCGACATCGAAGACCCGAGTTTCGAGCGTGGCGAAAAGCTGGGGACGCTCAGCTATGAAGCGCTTCTGGCCGAGGGCAATCCGGATTTCGCGTGGGGACTGCCTGGTGACGAGTGGGATGCGATTGCACTGAATTACACCTCTGGAACCACCGGAAACCCCAAGGGCGTCGTTTATCACCATCGCGGTGCTGCGCTGAATGCTACGTCCAACATCCTCACCTGGGGAATGCCGCAGCATTCGGTCTATCTTTGGACCCTGCCGATGTTTCATTGCAACGGCTGGTGCTTTCCCTGGACTATGGCCGCGAATGCGGGAACATCGGTCTGTCTGCGCGCCGTGCGGGACGAGCCGATCTTTAATGCTTTCCGGGAAGAGAAGGTCACCCATTTCTGCGGCGCGCCCATCGTGCTGAACATGCTGGCGAACGCGCCCGATCATCTCAAGAATTTTGATTGCCAGATCAAGGCGATGACCGCTGGTGCACCACCACCTGCGGCTGTGATCGAAAAGATGGAGGCGATGGGCGTAGAGGTCACGCATGTCTATGGCCTGACGGAAACTTACGGACCCTCTGTCGTCTGCGCCTGGAAAGAGGAATGGAATCAGAAAGGCGCCGAGGAACGCGCCGCGCTCAAGGTTCGGCAGGGAGTCAAATATCTGGCGCTGTCAGGTCTGATGGTGGCCGACCCCGAGACAATGGAACCGGTCCCGGCCGATGGCGAGACCATGGGCGAGATCTTTATGCAGGGCAATATCGTGATGAAGGGGTATCTGAAGAACCCCGATGCTACCGATAAGGCATTCAAGGGCGGCTGGTTCGCGTCGGGCGATCTGGGGGTGATGCACCCTGACGGGTATATCGCGCTCAAGGACCGGTCCAAGGACATTATCATTTCGGGGGGCGAGAATATCTCTTCGGTCGAGGTCGAGGGTATTCTTTACAAGCACCCCTCGGTCATGGAAGCAGCGGTGGTGGCGCGACCGGACGAAAAATGGGGAGAAACACCCTGTGCTTTTGTCGAGCTGAAACCCGGGCGCGAAGCGACGGAGGCGGAATTGATTGCGTTCTGCCGGGACAACATGGCCCATTTCAAGGCACCCAAAACGGTTGTGTTCGGGGCATTGCCGAAGACATCGACCGGCAAGATACAGAAATTCATCCTGCGGGATCAGGCGCGGGCACTGTCTTAGTCGTCAAAGCCGTCGAAGATCGACAAATCCAGGTCCAGCATTTCGCCCATCCAGATTGCCCGATCCCGGTGGTCGGCCAGATGGTCGCCGGTTTCCGGGTGTGTGAAAATGGTCAGACCCTGCCGGTTGAGCATCAGCCACGGAATCACCCGGTCGAAGGCTTCGGGGCCGAAAGCCAATTGGCAACTCCATCGCGGGTGGGGTCCGACGTTTTTTGAATGCACGCGGCCCATCTTGACCGGAAACAGGCGCGTAGCCTCTTCGCAGATTTGTCGGGCGGTTTCTTGTGTTTTCTCGTCGAAATAGACGTGGGCATGATAGCCGGTGATGTCGGGCATAACGTTCTCCTGGACCAGGTCAGAGAAGACTATCACCCAAGCCAATTCTGGCAATTCATCGCCACCAAACAGATCGTGTGCAACCGTGCGGGCGCGTTTGGCGACGATAAGAAAACGGTTCACAATGGCTCTATTCTCCCTTAGAACGCACCATTCTCTTAAAGTCTGGCCAAGATCATGTCACAGAACCGATCCGAACTGCTGATGCCTGCGGGCAACCTGCGCAAGCTGAAGATGGCGATCCTATACGGGGCCGATGCCGTATATCTGGGTACGCCGGATTTGTCGCTGCGCACGAAATCTGAGTTTTCGCTGGATGAAGTGATTGAGGGCGTCGAATTCTGCCATGAACATGGTCGGCGGGCGTATCTGACGCTGAACCTGTTTTCGCACAACAAGGATATTCCCAAGCTTGATGAATACATTGACACGGTGCGCAAGGTTAAGCCGGACGGCCTGATCGTGGCCGATCCGGGCGTGTTCCAATACGTGCGCGAACGCGCGCCGGAACTGCCGCTGCATGTCTCTACTCAAAGCAACATCTGTTCGTGGCTGTCGGTAAAATTCTGGCAGGATCAGGGGGCCGAGTTGTGTGTTTTGGCGCGTGAGGTATCCTTTGCGGAACTCAAGGAGATCCGCGAAAAATGCCCGAATATCAAGCTTGAGGCCTTTGTGCACGGGGCCATGTGTATGACCTATTCAGGCCGCTGCCTGTTGTCGAATTTCATGGCCGAGCGCGGTGCCAACCAAGGTAACTGCGCCAACTCCTGCCGCTGGAACTATTCATTCCGCATGCGGATGAAGGACGGCACGGTGCAAGATCTAAACATCACGGACGAGAATGCCGATCTGTTCGAGTTTTTGCTGGAAGAAGGGTGCCGCCCCGGCGAGTTGATGCCCATCGAGGAGGATGGGCGGGGATCGTATATCCTGAACTCCAAAGACCTTTGCATCATGCCCAAACTCGACGAGTATCTTGAGATCGGCGTAGATAGCCTAAAGGTCGAAGGGCGTGGCAAGTCGGAATACTATGCCGCCATCGTCGCGCGGGCCTATCGCATGGCCATCGACGACTATTATGCCGATCCCGAGAACTGGGACCCCAAACCTTACATGCGCGAGTTGGAGGCGGTCGGAAACCGGGGGTACACGCTGGCCTTTCATGAT
>NZ_JBXWSF010000058.1:0-26745 GCF_059613285.1 Ruegeria sp. BHSB058
TTCTGCGGATTCCACAAGAACTGGCGCTAGAAATATTGTCGGTAGATTATCTGTTTTCCGATTGAGGGCGGTTCTGCCGGCTTACTTGGACTTCCAGCTGTCCAACCAACGGCGCAACCGACCGCGCCGTTCATCAATAGCGTCGCCAGCCGCGTAAAGACTGTCCTCGACGCTGTCGATCATCGGATCGATCCGTGCTTTGCGGAACCGGCGCCAGCGCACCCAGATGGCCCAAACAAGTGCGAAAAACAGAGTCAGGAAGAAGATGTTGAACCACGGGATGATGCGGGCATCTGGTCCGTCGACCGGCTTGATGATGATTGCATTCGGGAAGATCGACAGGAATTCGTTTCGCCAACCATAATGCGTGACGGCCACCCATTCGGGATTGTCCTTGGTCGAAATGGCGTCATTTGCCTCGGTATACAGATTGGCGGTGTCAAATTTGAAATACGGCGGCCAGCCCCAGCCGGTATCTTCGTTGCGATAGACGATGGGCTTGCCGTTGGCCCGTACTGCCTGAATGAACTGCACGTCGCGGTTTGACAGGCTGGTCGATTGATCCTCGGGTTCCGACCAGAAGATGCGGGTCCAGTCGGTCAGGTCCTGCCGTTCCTCATAGGTGTTGACGATGCGCACCACGTCATGTTGGGGCAGGGAGTATTGCAGGAAAGCACCCAGTGTAACCCAGAAGATCAGGATGATTGCCCATTTGACATAGACCATTTGAGGGTCCTCACATGTAATTCACGATATAGATCAATACCGCGATTGCCACCCACGGTATGATATAGACACCAAGGATCAGTTTGCGACGGAACGAATTGTCATAGACCTTGAGCCCGCGTTCCACAAACGCTTCTTTGTTGCCCGTCTTGCGCTGTTCATCCCACCACGTTTCCAGCTTGTCGCGCCGGACATTGCGGGAATAGATCGACAGGACGACATAGGCAATCGTCTGCAGCACAAGCAAAATGAATATCAGCCGCAGCGCACCCAGCATCTCAACCTCTCCTGACCGCGCCCCAGGGGCCGGCGCGGTGAATGATGTCTTCGCTCACCTGGTCCTCGCCGCTCATATCGGGTTCGTGCCCGAAGAGTGCGGCGCGCGCGCCCGCCTTGTCCACCTGATATTCCCGCGCAAGGAAATCTGCCACATAGGCGCGCTTGGCATCCGGCCAGGTCGCATAGGTTCGATAAAACAGTTCCTTGTGGCAGATGAACATCTGGCGCGGGTCAAGCGGCGCCAGCTCGGCCAGCAGCATGTTGACCAGATCACGGTCGCGCGTGTCCGCCGCGCGCAGCGTGTAGAAATAGGCCGGGTGGTCCGAGGTGATGCGCGGCCACGACCCGCCATCCTCGGCCCAGCGCAGCAATTGCGCCAACCCGTGATAAGCTTCCGGCAACCGGTCCGCATGATTGCGTGCCAGACGGCGCATGTCGGTGCGATCCAGCCCGGTCAGGTCGATGCCCGCGCCAGCAGCGGTGTCGATGGTGATGAAATCCATCTTTTGCCGCAGGATCGCTGCCGCGTCGACGCCACGCGCCTTGACGATAGGTTCGACCAAGTCGTTGAGGTCCAGAAACTTGGCGATCCGGTTCCGCTCGGTCAGATCAAAGACGTAGCGGATCGGCAGGTCATCCGGTTTCGTGCCTGCACATATCGCCGCCGGGTGGTCCAGATCGGGAAACAAATAGAGCCCGCCGAAATGGGCCGTCCAGAAATTGCGCTGCTCAAAGGCCGTGTGGCGCAGGTGAACGGGGTTGCGCGTGACGTCGCCGGTTTCTTTGGCGGTTTCGATCATCCTGGCGATCAGTACGTCGTCGAACCAGGCGTCCTCTTCGGTCTTGAACCGCTCTACCATGCCCGCGAGTTGCTGCGCCTTGCGCAGAGTGCCGCCTGCGGTATCAGCCTCAATCTCGATCTTGCGTAGGTTCAGCAGATCATTGGGCGTCGTGAGCTTGAAAACCGAGTTCACCAACTCTCCGGCCACCGCATCGGTGGCGGTCAGGGCGAATAGCTGCGCTTCATTCATCTCGATGAACTCGCGCAGAATATCGCGCGAGGTCGAGAATTTGACGTTCAGCAACGGCGCGCGTTTCTGCTCGGTCGTCAGCAGGATGAACTGCCGGTTGACCCCGTTGGGGTTGAGGTAAAGCTCGTCCTCCAGCTCAATCCCCACCTCGGGCGAATAGCCCGAGATATCGACGTGGAAATCCGTCAGCGCCGTAGCCTTGCCCGCCAGATGCTGCAGCGCGCGATTATACCGCTCGACCAGAGCCGGGCTGGAGATGTGGACAAGGTTGCCGAACATCAGGCCTTTTTTGATGAGGCGGATCATATTCTTGGGTCTTTCGGAATTTTAAGTCCCCCGCCATTTGCTCTTAGGTATCCACAGATAAGTAGCAGCGGTATAGTCCAGCAGGGCAATAACAAGGCACTCCTGAAGACCACGTAGTCAAATTTATTGTCGCCAAGTCCACTGGTCCAAGGAGCGACGTCATGCAAATCTGCGCAAGTATATATTGCCCAGTAGGAAACCGCACTAGCAACGAACAAACCGATGAAAGACAGCAAAACGGCTGACCAGAAAGCTCGTTTTGCTACGCTTTGGAAAAAGACGGCTGCAAATACGCCGATAGCAATCAAAGTGATTGCCAAAGCGACATGCGCTTTAACACCGACCCCGCAGGAATAGTCCGCCATAAATCCAGCAATCAATAAACCTGAAATCAATTGGCCAAACCTCGTGTTCTAAGATCACTCATTATCCTGATCCTGTGGTGTATTCCTCTACTGTTCGTCACCCCTTCCCCTCCAGATACCGCCGCTTGGCCTCTTCCATCCTCGCCATCTCGCGGACAGCGTTTTCGATGGCGACCTCGTCGCTCTTGTCGGCATAGCGGAACTCGCTGTCGGCGTAGCGGTTGATCTCCTGGATCACCATCTCGACCGTGATCGGCTGGCGCAGGTCCTCGATCATGGCCTTCTTGGTGTCGTAGTCGCGGAACAGGAACAGGTCGGGGTTCTCCATCCATTCGTCGGGCAGTTCGAAATCCATCGCGCGGACCTTGACCGCGTCGGTGATGTTCTTGATCGCGCGACCGGTGAACCGTTCATCCGCCTGCTGGATCGCCTTGAGGTAGGTGCCCAGCTTGGCGATGGTGTCCATCTGGCCGATATCACCGGAAACCCGGTCATAGACCTGCAGCAAGGCATCCTCATGCGGGCGGGAGTGGCTCTCGAAACTGGCGGCGACGGCCTTCTTGATCTCCTGCGCGGCGTAGGCGTCGTGTTCGCCCAGCGGAATGTCGTGGTTGCGGCCCATCAGCAGGTGCAGGATGTCGATGTAATCCTCGCGCGTTTGCGGCCCGTCCACCAGGAACCGTGCGCCCGCCCGCTGGCGCAGGGCGTCGTCCACATTCTCGGGGTAGTTCGAGAACATGCCAAAGGTGCAGTTACCGCGTACAACGGTGTTGGCGCCGGCAAAGCTCTCCATCAGCACAGCGGTGATTTCCAGCTGCCCGGCTGACGACTGCCGGTCACCGCGCTTACCCGCCAGCTGGTCGATATCGTCGATGGTGCCGAAACCGATGACCGAGGGGTCGATGATCGTGTTGATAAAGGCCTTGGCGTTCTGGCCGGACTTGCCCTGATAGCTGTCGATATTGTCGGTGCTCAGGTTCTGATAGCGGAACGGATAGCCCGCGTTCTGGCAATACTCGTTGATCAGCCCGGCCATCATCTGGATCAGGGTGGTCTTGCCGGTGCCCGGTTTGCCGTCACCCATGAAGGTAAAGATGAACCCGCCAAGTTCCGCAAACGGGTTCAGGCGGCGGTCGAAGTCGTAGGCCATCAGCATCTTCGCCAGCTTCATCGCCTGATACTTGGCGATATGGTTGCCGACCACCTCGTTCGGCTTCTTGAACGTCATGGTCAAGGTGGTGGATTTTGCCTTGGAGGCCGGCTCGAACCCCCGGATCGTCAGGTCGTCGGCCTCGATATGCCAGGCTGCGCTCTGGAACGGGGCCAGATGACCTGCGGACCCTGCGCGCAGGGCGGATTTCTCCATCAGTTGCTCGGCATAGGCACTGGTGGCCGCGATCAGATGGGCGTCGTCGGGGGCGTGTTTGGCCAGCGTCTGGTCCAGCTCCCACAGCGCGCCGTGCAGGGCAAGTTGGCCATTGTCGGTCAGGATCTCTTCGATCTCGCCGATATCGACGGTGGTTTCGCCTAGGTGCGAGGACATCAGATAGGCCAGCGCATTGCCGAAGGTGTGAGACGTGATCAGCGCCTCAGCCGTCAGCAATTCCGAGAACTCGGTCTTGCGCGCAGCTGGCAGATCCCCGGCCAGATTGGCGCGTTTCAGGTCGGCCAATGGGGTCTGTTCCGCATAGGTGTCGGCCACGGCCAGAGCGATTGCGATGGCGCGGCGGATCGCTTGTTGTGCAGTTGCCTGCGGCGGCGAAACCAAGGCGTCACCATCATCCGACGCCTCGATCCGCTCAACCAGATGCACCCCGTCTGCGCGCACGGTCCGGCGTGTCACCAACCCCGGTGTCGTCGAGCGAAACCGCCGACCAGTCGAAACACCCGGCGAGCGTTCAACGGTGGCTTCTACCGCCTTGGCAATTCGCGGCGCATGCTCGAACCCGTTTAGCAAGGCGGTCGCCGCCGGATAGTGCTTGCGAATGTCGTCTTCGCGCAATTCCATCTGATCTGACGTCAAACTCATCTGTTTCCTCGCAATGTCGGGCTGAAGCCCGGCCTACTTTGTCGCGTAGGGTGGGTATCAACCCGTCACCTGCTCAATACCTCAACACTTGCCCAGCCTTGCCGACCACAAACTTTCGCACATCGGCAAACCCCGGCGGGTTGCGTTCGGCCAGCACCTGAAACGGGCGCTGTGGCAGGATGATCGACCGTTGGGTGCGGGTGGCCCCGGTCTCGGCCCCCTGCCCGCCAAAAGGATCCAGCGCAAAAACCTCACGCTCAACAGTTGAGAACCAGCCGGCGCGTTCCTCGATGACCTCCTCGCTGTGTAGCTCTTCGGTGGTCCAGGCCAGCGCCCAATCCTGCCCTTGCGGAGATTGCGCGTCCTCCAGCACCTGCCGCAAGGGGCCAGATTGTTCGGTAAACGCCGAAGAATACATCGGCCCCACATGAATGCGGCGCAGGTGTTTGGGATGCAGGTCATCGAAATCCTGATCAAAGCCCTTGGCGATGGTCACCAGTTTCAGCCCGCCCAAGGATTGCGCCATTAGGTGAGCCTGCACTTCGGGCCAGCGGCGTTGATCCTTGGGCAGGGCGGTTTTGCCGCTATCCTCCAACTGCATCAGGTAGATGACCGGCAGGTTGATCTGGCTGTCATAGACCGCCCAGTGGATCATGAACTTGCGCCGCTCGCCCTCATTCCCGATCCAGTGACATTCGGGATCGTTGCGGGCCCAGAACAGCTGACCTTTCAGCAATTCCTCATAATAGAGCCTTTGGGACAGCGCGAATTGCAACTTGGTCGGGATGTCCCGGTCACCGATGATGGTGCGAACCATGTCGGTTTTCAGGTCGTCTTCCGAGGGCATATTCGCCAAATGCACCTGCGCCTGTTGCGCGTCATTGGCCATGGTCAGCAACTCGGCCGCCACCGGAAACCCGCTGTCGCGCTTGTCCATGGCGAGGCTGCCAAAGAACCGCCCCGTGTCGCGCCCAACCAGCAGGTATTTCATGGACAGCGCGCGGAAGGTGTAGAGCAGCCCCGAAAGGTAGCGCGACACAATCCGCACCTCTTGCTTGCTGATCGCGCCCTCGGCCTCCATCGTCGCGGCCACGCGCAGGAGGTGGACGGTGATCACCTCGAACTTGCGGAAATACCGGCGCGAGGCGAAAGTGTCGGTCAGGCCGACATGGTCTTGGGTGGGGCTTCTATCGGTCATCTTGGAGCGTCCAAGTCCTTCCCGTTTTTGTCGATGTGAAACCACCAACGATATAGCGGCGAGCCAATACTATACAGCACAACCTCGGGATTAATCCCAACTAAACGCTGAAAACGAAGCCCCCTCTCGCTACCCCAACTCAGCC
The DNA here is from genome assembly GCF_059613285.1 of Ruegeria sp. BHSB058. Lineage (NCBI taxonomy): Bacteria > Pseudomonadati > Pseudomonadota > Alphaproteobacteria > Rhodobacterales > Roseobacteraceae > Ruegeria > Ruegeria sp. BHSB058. The sequence continues at coordinate 6,080 of NZ_JBXWSF010000058.1, forward strand.
AGCACAAAAACCGAATGAGCCAAGCGCCAAAAGCCATCGAAAGCAGTATCTGGATAGTCTCGGGATAGATCGGCTTATGCTCTATTACACCCAACTTTTCTAAAAACTCTGGAACCATAAGTGGACCAGGGCTCAAGACCATCAATACTAACTGCTGGTAAGCAAAACGCACTTAACCACCATACAAATTCTTATCATGCTTCTCGACAATCGAGGCAAATCGGCGCGCGAACCGCTCATCCGCCTTGGCCTTTTTCTCCAGCACGTCGCGGGCAAAGACCATGTGGTCCTCATGCGCCTCAAGCATGTCGGCCATCTTCTGGTTGGTTGCGGTGCCGATGGCGGCCATGGCCGTCTGCGCCTCTTGATCGGTTTGCACACCAATCTCGTTGATGCGGTGGGCCACGTCCTGCTGCTGCGCGGTTTTCAGCGATTTGGTCAGGGCGTCATACAGCACCACGCGCTGCTGCGTGTCTGTCTGTAGTTTGTTGATCAGCACCATCTGCGTCGCCGCCTGGTTCTGCAGCGAGTCGACCCAGGTTTTGCCCTTTTCGATATAACGCTCCAGTGTCTGCGATTTAGCCAGCTTGACCTGTTCTTCCTGAACCTTGGCGTTGTATTGCTTGTTCAACTCGGCCAGTTCGGTCTCCAGCTGGGTCCGCGCGGCGGCGTCCTGTTCGACGCTGATCTTGTTTTCCAGCGTGATGATGGTCGGGTCCATGCCTTGTATTTCTGCGCGCAGCGCCTCTAACTCCTGAACCGTGAACTCGCGGTCATCAAGCGTCGCCGTCAGGTTGTCCTCGACCTTCACACGCTGCTCTTCCAGTACCGACAACTGCCCTTCCAGCAGCTTTACAATCACGTCGGATTTGGCGATCAGGTCTTGCAGTTTGTCGTCGATATTGGCGGTACGCATCCTTTCTTGCCGCATCGACTCGGACTTGGCCTTGGCGAAGATGCCCACGAAGCTCTCCCACCCGGTTTTCGAGCGCATCTCGTCGAAATCCTTGGAAAACGCGTTGGTGACGTCGTCCAGCCCCATGATCAGCTCGGCAATATTGGCGTTCATCACCTCGGTATGGGCGTGCACATCCTCAAGCGTGGCGTTTTCGATGTCGATATCGGCCTCGGCGGTGCCGATCTTGGCCCGTGCCGCTTCGATGCGCGAGGTCAGCCCCTCGATCTGCGATTGGCTTTCGCGGACCTTCTTCTGTGTATCTTCAATCAACGCTTCAAATTGCTGGTTCGACATTTTGCCCTCTCGTTTTTTCTTATTCAAGCTAGAGATAGGGTATGTTAAGTTAATTTACATCCCTGCCTTTTCAATTTTCACGCGAACTCTGACAAACCTTCTCCGAAAAGAAAAGAGATATGGCGGAACAGGGCGCCCCTGCGACGTCGCGCCCCGTTATCAAACAAAAAAGGGCCGCCTGATCTTGGGCAGCCCCTTCATCTTTTTCCAATACTCCCGCCGGAGGCTTGGCCCATCAGGGCCAAACCCGCTTAGCCAACGACGTTGAACTCCGGGCCATAAGGATAGCCGGTGATGTTTTCGTTGCCGTCTTCGTTGATGACCAGAATGTCGTGCTCGCGATAGCCCCCAGCGCCGGGTTGACCATCCGCAATCGTCAACATTGGTTCCATCGAAATCACCATGCCCGGTTCCAGAACCGTGTCGATGTCTTCGCGAAGTTCCAGCCCAGCCTCGCGGCCGTAATAGTGCGACAGCACGCCGAACGAGTGGCCATAGCCAAAAGTGCGATACTGCAGCAGGTCGCGTTCGGCGAAAAAGTCGTTGATCTTGTGGGTGATCTCGGCGCAGCTTGCACCGGGCTGCAACAGGCTCATGCCGTATTCATGAGCGGCGACATTTGCTTGCCAGATTTTCAGGCTGGCTTTGTCGACTTCCTCAACGAACATCGTCCGTTCAAGAGCAGTGTAGTAACCCGAGATCATGGGAAAGGTGTTCAAAGAGAGGATATCACCGCGCTGCAGAACGCGGCCTGTCACCGGGTTGTGTGCGCCGTCGGTATTGATGCCGGACTGGAACCAGACCCAAGTGTCGCGGTACTCGGCATCCGGAAACCGTTTTGCGATTTCCAATTCCATTGCATCACGGCCCGCCATCGCAACGTCAATCTCTCGCACACCAGCCTTGACAGCATCGCGGATGGCATAACCACCCACGTCCGCGACCTGTGCACCGTGGCGGATCAGCGCGATTTCTGCGGGCGATTTCATCATCCGTTGGCGCATGGTGGTTTCGAACATATCGACCATGGCCGAGGGCTTGAGAAAGTTTTCCAGCTTGTCGCGCTGCATCAGGCTCAGGTGGTCACTTTCATAACCGACCACCTGGCCTTCGCCGGCAACCGATAGAATGGCACGCCAATAATTGTCGCGCTGCCAGTCGGTATAGGTGATGTTGTCGCCATAGCATCGCCGCCATGGCTGGCCAGCATCGATGCCTGCGCTTATTGTGACCGACTCTGTTTCGGTGACGACCAAGCCATAGGGGCGGCCAAAAGCGCAATACAGAAAGCCCGAATAATAAGCGATGTTGTGCATCGACGTGAAAACGGCGGCACCAACACCTAGATCGGCCATGCGCGCGCGCAAGCCTTTCAGTCTGGCCTCGTATTCGGTGTCCTCGAACTGCAATTGGGTTTGTTGGCCGTTGTGATAACGGTAGAATTCCGGACGTGCGGTCATAAGACCCTCCTTGACAGAAGGTCCCGGCGTTCAGGACGGGGAAGTGGGCGCATGCATTGCGGCATGAGGCGACGCCATCGCCAGGGCCCGCGCGCAATCTGTACTATCGCAGAGAGTCGATCAAGCGGGAGTTTTCGTTATGTTTTGGTCAGATGAAAAATTTGATCAAATCTGGATTGATTCATAGGGCCGAGTGGACATAGACAAGTGCCAGACCACTTGATTGAGTGGGCGAAACCATTCTCTAGCCGGAGGCTGACCCATGCTGGATACGACGACCGATCTCAAATCGCTCCTGAAGAAACCGGAACTGCTGGCAACCAAAGCCTTTATCGGAGGTCAATGGGTTGATGGCGAAAACGGGACGTTTGCCGTGACCAATCCTGCACGCGGCGATGTGGTGGCCGAGGTGGCGGATGTCAGCCGGGCACAGGTTGCGGGAGCGATTGCGCAAGCAGAGGCGGCACAGAAAGAGTGGGCGAAATACACTGGCAAGGAACGCGCTGCGATCCTGCGTCGCTGGTATGACCTGATGATGGAAAATGCCGAGGACTTGGGTAAAATCCTGACCGCCGAGCAGGGAAAGCCGCTGGCCGAAGCGATTGGCGAGATCGGATATGGCGCGTCCTTCATCGAATTCTTTGGCGAAGAGGCCAAACGCATCTATGGTGAGACCATACCGGGGCATCAGCGGGACAAGCGGATCATGGTGCTGAAACAGCCGATTGGTGTTGCAGCGTCGATCACTCCGTGGAACTTCCCCAACGCGATGATTACCCGCAAAGCGGGTCCGGCGCTGGCCGCTGGCTGCGCGTTCGTCGCGCGCCCTGCCGCAGAAACGCCGTTGTCTGCGTTGGTTCTTGCTGTGCTGGCAGAGCAGGCTGGTATTCCAGCAGGCGTGTTTAGCGTGGTTCCGTCCTCACGCGCCAGCGAGATCGGCAAGGAATTCTGCGAAAACCCGGGCATTCGCAAGCTGACCTTTACCGGTTCGACCGAAGTTGGCCGTATACTGCTGCGTCAGGCAGCCGATCAGGTGATGAAATGCTCTATGGAGTTGGGTGGGAACGCGCCATTCATCGTGTTTGACGACGCCGATCTGGATGCAGCCGTCGAAGGCGCAATGATGTGCAAGTTCCGCAATAACGGCCAGACTTGTGTTTGTGCCAACAGGATCTATGTCCAAGCCGGTGTATATGACGCATTCGCAGCCAGGCTGAAGGCGGCAGTTGAGGCCCTCAAGGTTGGCGATGGTTTGGCCGAAGGCACAACGACCGGGCCATTGATCAATGCTGATGCCGTTGAAAAGGTGCGCGAGCATATCAAGGATGTTACCTCGCATGGCGGCGCGGTTCTGACTGGTGGGCTGCCCCACGATTTGGGGGGTACATTCTTTCAGCCAACGATTGTGACAGGTGTGACACAGAACATGAAAGTCGCACAGGAAGAAACTTTCGGCCCACTTGCCCCCCTCTTCAAGTTTGATGACGTGGATGATGTGATAGCGATGGCCAATGACACGATTTTCGGGCTGGCCGCCTATTTCTATGCCAAGGATCTTCGCCGGGTTTACAAGGTTGCAGAGGCGCTGGAATACGGAATCGTGGGCGTCAATACCGGCATCATCTCAACAGAGGTCGCGCCATTCGGCGGCGTCAAACAGTCTGGTCTCGGTCGCGAAGGCAGCCACCATGGGATCGAGGACTATCTTGAAATGAAGTATATTTGCATGTCGGTGTAAGAGCATTGAAATCGAGTTCAAAGCTCGCCGTTAGGCGGGCTTTTCTGCTTGGGTAATTTTCAATCCATTGTTGATTTTTCAAATGGCGTACCTTCGCAACTTTTGCGATCAAACCGCTTGCATGGGTGTTGCAAGGCCCCTAAATCACAGCGTTATGGCCAAACCGAAATCAGACCCGAATTACAAGGTGATCGCCGAGAACCGGCGCGCGCGCTTCGATTATGCTATCGAGGACGATATCGAGTGCGGCGTTGTTCTTGATGGGTCCGAGGTCAAGGCCCTGCGCGCGGGTGGATCGAACATCGCCGACAGCTACGCAGCGGTGGAAAACGGTGAATTATGGTTGGTCAACTCCTATATCCCGCCCTATGAACAGGCCAAAGTGTTCAAGCACGAAGAACGCCGTCGACGCAAGTTGTTGGTATCACGAAAACAGATGTCGGATCTGTGGAACGCTACCCAACGCAAGGGAATGACCTTGGTTCCGCTGGTGCTCTATTTCAACCACAAGGGACTGGCGAAGATTAAGATTGGAATAGCCAAGGGCAAAAAGTTGCACGACAAGCGTGAAACCGAGGCGAAACGCGATTGGTCTCGCCAAAAACAGCGGTTGATGAAAGATCACGGATGATTATTGGCACGGTTTTCCGCCGGTCAAGCTTCAATATCGACAATCAAATGTGACTGTCGTGGTGCGCAATGGACAAACGCATACGTAGGCGAACTCTTGCAAAACTCTCCGACTATGCGGCATAGTTGTGTCAATTTAGTGGCATTATAGAGCCAATACAGGCGCCTCCAGGCCCGGCAAGGGTCTGCCTCACCCAAGCTTTGGGTGGGTGTTGTGTACCTCATGGAGGGGGTGTGGGTTGACCTGTTTGCGTCTTGCTGGAGCTTTTGTCCTCTTTCTGCTTGTCTTATTCCCGGCCAGTCGGGTGTTTGCTGCAATCGGCAAAGTGATAGACGTCCGCCAGGGGGCCAGTGTGACATCTGGCGGGGATGATCGTGTGATGCGTGCCGGAATGGTCGTCGAAAACGGCGACGTCATTACAACGGATGGTAGCGGGGTCGTTCAGATCCTGTTCAGCGACGAAACCAAGATTGCAATAGGCCCCAATACACGCATGGTATTGGATGTTTCGATGATGCGTGGCGATCAGGCCGCCAGGAATTTTGCGGTCAAGGCGCTGGGGGGTAGTTTCCGTTTCATATCCGGAAACAGCCGGAAGTCGGCCTATTCGATCACGACGCCGACCGCGACCATGGGTGTCCGCGGAACAATTTTTGATGTTTGGGTTCTGGGTGAACAACAAAGCACGATGGTGATCCTCGAAGGCACCGTCCGGATGTGCGGCATACGCAACAGATGCTCGTTCGTGCGAGGGCAATGCTCGATGGTTGCCACAACGCCGGGGGGCGGTGTCGGTCGTCCGATCGATAACCAACAGGCTGTTCGTGCGTTGAACAACGGATTTCCGTTCATCCTGTCCCAAAGCCAACTGGATCCTGCCTTTCGGGCAGATGTCGGCGGTTGTGGAAGCTTTGCTGTTGTGCCAACTGGGGCGGGCATCATCCCAATTCGCGCTGTACCCGTACCTAAAACGCCGGTTACGCCAGATCCACCCGTGGTCGATACAGCAACCCCACCTTCTGATCCTCCTCCATCCCCTCCGACGACCGAACCGCCTTCGCCGCCTCAGCCTCAGCCACCAGGCATTCTGGGCTTCCCGGGGCAGAGCGGTGTAGCCGGGGGCAACAGTCGTGGCCAAGGGAACGCGGTGAGTGACGGTCAGCATGGTACTGGCGCCGGGAATGGGCAGGGTGCCGCCAATCGCGGCGGAAATGGCCCAGATACAGGAGCAACCGGCGATGGTCCCGGTCAAAGTGCGGGGCAAGGTAATTCAGGGTCGGCGCCGGGCGGAGGTAAAGGAAGTGCTTCTTCCGCCGGTTCAGGAAATGGCAAAGGCGTTGGGGTTGGTGGATCGCCGGGACAAAGCGCCGGGCGCGGAAGCTCTGCCGGTCGTGGCGAGGTCGGTGCCGGAAGCAATGGCGGTGGAAACGGGTCATCGGGCGAGAAAGGAGGAAGAGGTTGATGGGCCCGGGATCGAAAGCTGAGTGACATGGCCTGGCTGACCGCAAGCAAGCAGCGCAATTGGACGTTTCGGGGTATTGGGCTGTTGCTGATCCTTTTGGGGTGCCTGCTGCGGATATCGGATCCTTATCCGGTTCAGGCCGCACGGATGATCTATTTCGATTATCTGCAGCGGTTGTCCCCCCGAGACTTCAATCCTGAACTGCCGGTCCGTGTCGTCGATATCGACGAAGCCTCATTGTCTGAAATCGGTCATTGGCCCTGGCCGCGCACGAAGCTGGCCGAGCTTGTCCAAAGGCTTGGAGAATATGGGGCGGCGGCCATTGCGTTTGATATGCTGTTTGCCGAACCGGACAGGTATTCCCCCGCGCGATTATCGGGGGACCCGGCTTTCAAGGAACTGTTGCGGGATGATATTGCGGCAACCCTCTTAGACAACGATATCCGGTTTGCAAATACCATTGCAGAATGGCCGGTAGTTCTTGGTGTAGCGGCCAGACTGCAAAGTGACGGTTTCGAAGTAGCGCCGAAGACCGGCATCGTCGAGATTGGTGAGCGCCCGACGTCAAGGTTGCCTCGTGTATCCAGTTGGACACCTCTGGCAACGCCTTTGGGAGAAACAGCGCTAGGGATTGGCGGTGTAAACGTCTCGCCGCTCGGTGGGCTTGGTGTGGTCCGCACGGTTCCCCTTTTGTGGATGGGGCCCACCGGGGCCTTGCCCAGTCTGAATGTCGAAGTTCTGCGTGTTGCCACCGGCGTAGCTAATATCTTTGTCGAGGGTTCCCAGGATGAACCCGGTGTCATGCTTTCGCTGGACTTCGGTGGCTTTCAGGTGCCGACAACGGAAAACGGTGAGATATGGGTGCGATACAGACGCGATGATCCCGGACTTTACCTTTCAGCAAAGGATGTCCTCAAGACGGGTCTGGATTCCGCTTTTCAGAAAGAAATCCAAGGTCGGATCATATTGGTGGGTACATCAGCTGCGGGCCTGCTGGATATCCGCGAAACCGCTCTGGGAGAGTCGGTTCCAGGCGTATCGATCCATGCCCAGATCATCGAGCAAATCCTTCTCGGAGAGGTTCTGCGCCGCAGCGATGTTACGGCCGCCTTGGAATTGATCGCGTTCATCGCATTGGGATTGATAGTGACCAGCGTCATGTCCGGCTCAGGCGCGGTCCCATCGTTCGTCTCGGGTGGGATTGCGGCGACATCGGTTGTCGGGGTGAGCTGGTTTGCCTTTCACGCCAACTCCATCTTATTTGATGTGACATTTCCACTAATTGGTGGAATGGCGAATTTCGGATTGCTGGCTGGGTATCAGTACATCGTGACCGAGCGCGACAAGCGCGCGATCAGGCAGACGTTTTCCCACTATGTCGCTCCAGAGATTCTGGACGAAATGGAAGCGAGCGGTCAGGCCTTGAAACTTGGCGGTGAAACGCAGGACATAACCGTCATGTTCTCGGACATTCGCGGTTTCACCCCGTTGTCTGAAATACTACCCGCGTCCGAACTCGTGACCCTGCTGAACGCGTTGTTTTCCAAACTGGGAGAACAAATTCTTGCGGAAAAGGGCACGATCGACAAGTTCATCGGTGATGCCATCATGGCGTTCTGGAATGCACCGTTGCCGGTTGAGGACCACCCGGCGCGGGCGGTGTGTGCCGCATTGGCGATGCGGCGGGCAATGGCCGAATTCAACGCCTCCCAAAAGATGGACGGGCAGGCCTCTTTGGCGCTGGCAACTGGCTGCGCCACTGGCAGCGCTTGTGTCGGCAATATCGGATCGCGAAAAAGGTTCAACTACACGGCCATTGGCGACGTGGTAAATGTTGCCTCGCGTCTCGAGGTCGCTTGCCGATACGTCAATTATGACATTGTTGTGTCGAAGCCGGTTTACGAAGCGACTAAAGGCAAGCTTGCCATGTTGGAAGCAGGTGCTGTTCACCTCAGGGGAAAATCCGAACCAGAATCGATTTTTGTTGTTGTTGGCGATCAGGAAGTTTTGACGTCGCAGGGCTTTGCAAGGCTGGCAGAAGCCCATTCCAAGATGATGGAAAAACTGCAAGATGCCGAACAAACTCGGGACATGGCCGCGTTGGCGTCTGACTGCGCGCAACTGGCCTCAAAGGTAGAACCCGGACTGGCTGCATTCTATAGGGAAATACCAAGGCGGGTTCAGGATTTTTCTCAGCACATCGCCACGACCGATATCGCCTTCAGGCATTTCGAGCGTTCGCGAATGGCCGGTGAATGACCACAGATCAATATCGGGCTTTGATTTCGGTGCGCGCAATTTCTTTCGCTTTTTGGCGTTCGCGCAAAAAGACGAACAGCCCGGCCCCTATGATCATCGACATGCCCAGCCAAACCACTGTCCCCGGCAATTGTCCCCAGATTAACCAGCCCCAGAATACGGCCATCGGCAGGCCGACATATTCAAATGGGGCGACAGTTGCTGCGTCGGCAACCCGATAGGCTTGGGCCAGGCAATAGGCAACGATTCCCGAGTTCAAGCCAAGCCAAATCACAAAAACCCAATCTTCGTTCGCAGGCCATACCCAGGCACGCAAAAGAAAACTTAGACTGGGGTTGTCTGTCCCCGCTACGAAGCGCCCATCACCTGCAACCAGATAGAAGCCAACGGAGACGGGGATGAACATGCCTTGGATATAGGTTGCCAGCGCCGAGGCCGACGTCGTTGCGCCGAGTTTTCGTGTCATGAGTTGGTTCAATGCATAGGCAAGCGCTGAAAGAACCGGCAGCATCAATACAAGCCGATTTGCATCCATCGTGTCGCTACCTTGCCAAGGCCGTTGCATGACGACGACGCCAACAAATCCGACGACGACTGCGCCGATCCGCAACGGACCGACTTTCTCGCCAAGGACCGGGATAGAAAGGACGGTAATGAACAGTGGCGCAGCAAAGAATAGCGCTGTCGCATCGGCAAGCGGTGCTGCGGCGAGTGCAACAAAGAAGGTCATGTTTGATATCACGACCAAAAGACATCGCACGGTATGCAAAAATGGATGGCGTGTTCGCAAAATTCCGACGCCACCTTCGAAATATACCAGCGCTAGCGATAGAACCATGCCGATCGACGACCTCAGGAACACTATCTCGTGCAAGGGATAATCGCCAGAAAACTGCTTGATCAGCATGTCGTTGACAGAAATCGCAAACATGCCACAAATGATAAAGGCGATACCGGCGGCTGACCGGTTTTGTTGTACATGTGACACGGTAGGCTCTCCCAGCGAACGACTTGATGTTTTGCCAAGCAGAAACACCGCTATCATAAGGACTTTGGAGTTCCCAATCTCAATATCGGAGTTGTACCTGTTGCGCAGGTCTGCCTTCTGGCGCAAGGTTTTGACCGGATACGCACGACGGCAGAGGAGGTGCAGGCATGCACATGAGTGATACTCGGGAGATCCAGGCGACACCTGCGGAAGTTTATGCGGCGTTACTGGACCCTGCTGTTCTCAAAGAATGCGTGTCTGGCGCGCAAGAGGTCACCGGAAACCCGGAGGACGGTTATGAAGCGACCGTTGTTCAAAAGGTTGGTCCGGTCAAGGCAACCTTCAAAGGCACCGTGACCATGTCCGGCATGTTGAAAAACGAGCGTCTTACCATCGCCGGGGAAGGAAAGGGAGGCGCTGCCGGTTTCGCAAAGGGCGAGGCGGCGGTGACATTGGCTCCGGCCGATGGTGGTGGCACTGTGTTGTCCTATGATGTCGATGCAAAGGTTGGAGGAAAGCTTGCACAGTTGGGAAGCCGACTGATCGACGGGTTTGCCAAGAAAATGGCGGATCAGTTTTTCGAGAACCTTCAGGCACATCTCGAAGGCCCGGCTGAACTGGTGGAAGAGTTAGACGAGCCTGCCAAAAAGAAAGGCTGGCTTGGTAAGCTGACAGGTTCGTCCTGAATTTGCGCAATCGCGCAAGCTTCTGTGCGCAAATGGCCTGTTCTGTCAGCCCGGCGCGCGATAGGGTCTCCGGCAGAACGGGGAACAGGCATGTCGACCATTTTGTCCATCAAGAACCTGCGCAAGTCTTATGCTGACGGTTTTGAGGCGTTGAAAGGCGTCACGCTCGACATCGAGGAAGGTGAGATTCTTGCCTTGCTCGGGCCAAATGGCGCTGGCAAAACCACATTGATTTCCACGATTTGCGGCATCACTACCCCATCGTCGGGAACTGTGACTGTTGGTGGTTATGACATTCAGAACGATTTTCGATCGGCCCGTCGAATGATTGGCCTGGTTCCGCAAGAGATTGCGCTTGAACCGTTCGAAAAGGTCTGGAACACGGTCCGGTTCTCGCGCGGGCTGTTCGGGCATCGGATGGATGATGCAAAGATCGAGGGTATCCTGCGCAAACTCTCGCTTTGGGACAAGCGCAAGAACGCTATCAAGGAACTGTCCGGCGGCATGAAACGAAGGGTGCTTATTGCCAAGGCGCTGGCGCATGAGCCGCGTGTCCTTTTTCTGGACGAACCTACCGCAGGCGTGGATGTGGAACTGCGCAAGGACATGTGGGATATCGTAGCTGAACTGAAGCAGAGCGGCGTCACCATCATCCTGACCACACATTATATCGAAGAGGCCGAGGCAATCGCCGACAGGGTAGGCGTCATCAACAAAGGCGAGTTGCTGTTGGTGCAGGACAAGAGCACCCTTATGGCGCAGATGGGCCAAAAGCAGATTGAGGTGATGCTGACTGAGCCGATCACTGCGGTTCCCGAAAGTCTTAGCCATCACAAACTGTCACTAAGCGGGAATGGCGAAGCGCTGGTCTATACGTATGATACCCATGCCGAGCGGACCGGTATCACTACGTTGCTGAACGACGTTGCAGAGGCGGGACTTGTTCTGAGAGATGTGCAGACACGACAATCCAGCCTGGAAGAAATCTTTGTCAATCTGGTGTCGGGGGACATGCAATGAACTGGGCCGCAATCGCTGCGATCTACCGCTTCGAGATGGCACGTTTCTTTCGCACGCTGGCGCAAAGCTTTTTGTCGCCGGTGATTTCCACATCGCTCTATTTTGTGGTTTTTGGAACAGCTATCGGCAGTCGCATTCAGGAAGTCGAAGGCGTCTCCTATGGTGCGTTCATTGTTCCTGGTCTGATCATGCTATCAGTTGTCATGTTGTCGATTTCGAACGCGTCGTTTGGCATCTACTTTCCCAAATTCCTTGGAACGATTTATGAATTGCTGTCCGCGCCCGTGAACTTCTTGGAAATCGTTATCGGCTATGTCGGAGCGGCCGCGACAAAGGCGTTGTTTGTCGGGCTGGTGATTCTGGTCACATCGACCTTCTTTGTCGATATCCGGGTAGAGCATCCCTTGGCCATGGCTGCGTTCCTGATTTTGTCGTGCCTCAGCTTTGCGCTGCTCGGGTTTATCGTTGGCATCTGGGCAAGTAACTTCGAACAGATGTCTCTTATCCCGCAATTGGTGGTGACGCCGTTGATTTTTCTTGGCGGCACGTTTTATTCCATTTCTATGCTTCCTCCGGTCTGGCAGACGATTACACTCTTCAACCCGGTGGTTTATCTGATCTCGGGATTTCGGTGGTCGTTCTATGGATTGGCCGATGTACCCATCGGGTTCAGCCTGCTGGCCATAGTCGTGTTTACCGGAATTTGCCTTGGAATCATCTGGTGGATCTTCAAAACAGGTTGGCGTCTTCGTAGCTGAAATCGCACGGGGGCGTTGCATTTTTGCCCTCCGATTGTTTGAATTTGGTTCACGTTTCGCTTCTGTCACGTGGGGCGTCTTGTTTACGGCTTGGCCGCACTCTACATCGGCATCCATGAACTTTCGCCTGCCGTTTCTAAAAAAACCGCCAGTTGTGGCCGTGGTCCGTTTGTCCGGTGCCATCGGGATGGTCGGGCGTGCGTCGCTGAATGACAATGCGCTGACACCAGTGCTGGAGAAGGCATTTCGCAAGGGTAAACCCGTTGCGGTGGCACTGGAGATCAACTCGCCGGGTGGTTCGCCGGTGCAAAGCTCACTGATCGGCGCCCGCATCCGGCGTTTGAGTGAAGAACTGAAAATCCCGGTTTTCGCCTTTGTCGAGGATGTGGCAGCCTCGGGCGGTTATTGGCTCGCTGTCGCGGCGGATGAAATCTGGGCTGATGACAGCTCGGTTCTGGGGTCCATCGGCGTGATTTCCGCCGGGTTCGGAGCGCATGTATTTCTGGCGCGACAGGGGATTGAACGTCGCGTGCACACCGCAGGAAAGTCCAAATCGATGCTGGATCCTTTCGCGCCGGAAAAAGAGGATGATGTCGAACGACTCAATGTCCTTCTCGAAGACATTCATGCTAATTTCATCGCTCATGTTCGAAATCGCCGCGGAGACAAATTAAACCGGGGCGAGGACTTGTTCACCGGTGAGGTCTGGTTGGCCAAGCGAGCAACCGAACTTGGCCTGATCGACGGAGTTGGTCATCTGAAGCCCAAGATGCAGGAACGATTTGGCCAGAAGGTCAAGTTTCGACGCTATGGCGTGCGCCGCCCGATCTGGACGCGGTTTGGGGCACAGGTGGCGCAGGATGCTATCGCTGGCGTAGAGGAACGCGCAGCCTACGCGCGTTTCGGGCTTTGACGTGATCATCAAGGCTGTCACCCTTTTTCTCATTGGCATGGCCGTTCTGGCGATGTTCGGAAAACTCAGGTTTCCCGGGCAAAAGCGGTTGGCGTCAGCGCGGTGCAAGCGCTGTGGACGTTTTCGGATCGGCAAGGGTCCCTGTGCCTGCGAAAAAGGGGGGCGGACATGACCGCATGGGTATTATCAGCGCTGGGCCTGTTGATTCTGTTGCTGGCTGGCGATGCGCTGGTTCGGGGGGCGGTAAATCTCAGTTTGCGCCTTGGAGTTCCCGCGTTGATCGTGAGCCTGACCATCGTCGCGTTCGGGACTTCTGCGCCGGAACTCCTGATTGCGATCAAGGCGGTGCAGGAAAATGCACCGGGTATTGCACTAGGCAACGTCGTCGGTTCGAATACAGCCAATATCCTGCTGGTTCTGGGCATACCCGCTATGCTTGCCACCCTTCACACTAGCGAGTGCAATACGCGGCGGAACTATGTGTTCATGCTGATCGCGTCCGTACTGTTCATTGCGCTGGCATTCTGCGGTACGTTCACGCTGGCTAGTGGGGCCATCCTGTTGGTGGGATTGTTCTTGATCCTGATGAACGCCTTTCGGCAGGCGCATGCGCACCGCAAGGCTTGCAACGGCGCTTGTGCGGACGAGGAAGGTCTTGAAACGCTGGAAGAAGCTGATCCGGACATGCCGTATTGGCGCGTCGCTGTTTACTTGATCCTTGGATTGATTGGTTTGCCGATGGGGGCGCATCTGTTGGTGGACAATGCCGCCATCATCGCCCGAACCTACGGTGTCAGCGAAACCGTGATCGGCCTGACTTTGATTGCTGTTGGCACTTCTTTGCCTGAACTGGCGACGACTGTCATGGCAGCCCTCAGGCGTCAGGCCGACGTAGCACTTGGCAACGTGATTGGTTCGAACATGTTCAACCTGTTGGCCATTGTCGGGATTGCCACTCTGTTTGGAAACATCGAAGTCGATCCGGAGTTTCTGGAATTCGACCTGTGGGTCATGCTGGGGGCATCGCTTTTGTTGATCCCCTTTGTGTTTCTCCAGCAGAACATCACCCGTTTTTGGGGGCTTGCGCTGACGGGGCTCTACGGGATTTATGTGGTTGCCGTACTGACCTGAGGTCTCAGAAACAGGGAGATTTGCATGACCCGAGCTCTCGTGACCGGCGCCGGACTGCGTTTGGGTCGTGCCATGGCCCTGTACCTTGCTGATCGCGGTTTCGATGTCGTCGTCCACTATGCGCGCTCGCAAGAGCAAGCGGAGGACACCGTGCGGGCGATATCGGCCAAAGGGCGCACAGCAATAAGCTTGCAGGCGGATCTTTTGGATGAGGTACAGACAGTGGCCTTGTTGCCTCGTGCAGCAGAAGCACTGGGAGGGCCGATCACCTGTCTTGTCAATAACGCATCTATCTTTGAATACGACAACATTCATACCGCGACTCGGCAGAGTTGGGATCGTCACATGGACAGCAATCTGCGCGCGCCGTTTGTTCTGACGCAGGCGATGGCGAGGCAAGGGTTGGCCCACAGGATGGATGAGTTTGGTGAACCCGTTGCGTCGGGTCTAATTGTCAACATGGTCGACATGCGGGTAAGGAAACCAACGCCCGAGTTCATGACTTACTCATTGGCCAAAATGGGGCTTTGGGCTTTGACGCGCACGGCGGCTCAAGCATTGACGCCAGCCATCCGTGTGAATGCTATTGGTCCCGGACCCACGTTGCAGGGACATCGGCAAAGCGACGCACATTTTTCTGCCCAAAGAGCGAATACGATCTTGGAACGGGGCGCGCACCCGTCTGACATTACCGCCGCGTTGGGATATTTTCTGGACGCCCCGGCAGTCACCGGGCAGTTACTTTGCGTCGACGGCGGACAGCATTTGGGATGGCGTACACCGGATGTTCTGGGACCCGAATAACGAGTATACGCTGCAAGTTTTGCACCGCTCTCAAAAGCGTTACCGATACGTTACAAAAATGTCTTTTGTTTCATATACTTGTCAGGCCATCAAAAAAATATATCGAAGAATCAAGCAGTTATGATAATGCCTATTTTTTGTGCAACTCAAGGAAGGCACCTGTAAACAAGGAAAAATCCCGATGCCCCAAAAGTTATCGGCACACTTATCCACAGAAATCGTGGATTTGTTTTCTCTTGAAATCGGTGCTCCAAGATTGCAGCCATGGCCAGAGAATCATAGTTCAAGGCAATGACGCACCACGGCGACGATATTCCTGCAATCCCACAGACAGGCTATGCCTGTATTCAGGGATATATGAAAACTCTGGACAGTTCACCCGGTGTATATCGGATGCTCGATGCTGATAGTCGGGTGCTTTATGTCGGCAAGGCGCGGAACTTGCGGGCACGGGTTTCGAACTATACCAGGCCGGGTCATTCAGGGCGGATCGAGCGAATGATAGCGGCCACCGCTTCGATGATGTTTCTGACTACCAAGACTGAAACCGAAGCGTTGCTGCTAGAACAGAACCTGATCAAGCAACTTAAGCCCAAATACAATGTGCTGCTGCGCGACGACAAAAGCTTTCCCAATATTCTGGTGGCCAAGGATCACCCCTTTTCCCAGATCAAGAAACACCGTGGCGCGAAGAAGGAAAAGGGCGCCTATTTTGGTCCCTTTGCCAGTGCGGGAGCCGTGAACCGCACGCTGAACCAGCTGCAAAAGGCCTTTCTTCTGCGCAACTGTTCGGATTCGATGTTTGATAGCCGTACGCGACCTTGTCTGCTTTACCAAATCAAACGT
Source organism: Ruegeria sp. BHSB058 (assembly GCF_059613285.1). Lineage (NCBI taxonomy): Bacteria > Pseudomonadati > Pseudomonadota > Alphaproteobacteria > Rhodobacterales > Roseobacteraceae > Ruegeria > Ruegeria sp. BHSB058. The sequence continues at coordinate 22,028 of NZ_JBXWSF010000058.1, forward strand.
TGTTCAGGACCATGTGTTGGACTGATCTCCGAAGCGGACTACCGTGAAAGCGTCAAGGATGCCGAAAGGTTTTTGTCCGGTCGGTCGACCAAGGTGCAAGAGGATTTGGCAGCACAGATGATGGCAGCATCGGAGGCGATGGAATTTGAGCGCGCCGCCAGCTTGCGCGACCGCATACGGGCACTGACGCAGGTGCAGACGAGTCAGGGTATCAATCCTCGCGGTGTCACCGAAGCGGATGTCATCGGACTCTACATGGAAAGCGGGCAGGCTTGTGTTCAGGTATTCTTTATCCGCGCCAACCAGAACTGGGGCAACAAGGACTTTTATCCGCGTGTTGGGCCGGACGTTTCGCCTGCCGAAGTGATGGAGGCTTTCCTTGGCCAGTTTTACGACAACAAGGAACCGCCCCGGCAATTGATCCTGTCCGACGAAATTGAAAACGCTGACTTGATGCAGGAGGCCTTGACGGGAAAAGTTAGACGCAAGGTCGAAATCCTGGTCCCCCAACGTGGCGAGAAGCATGAGTTGGTGACCGGTGCACTAAGAAATGCGCGCGAGTCTCTTGCCCGCCGCATGTCCGAAAGTGCTACGCAAGCCAAGCTGTTGCGCGGCATTGCCGAGGCGTTTGAACTGGACGGGCCGCCGAACCGGATCGAAGTCTATGACAACTCACATATTCAAGGCACAAGCGCGGTCGGCGGCATGATTGTGGCCGGGCCGGATGGGTTCATGAAAAACGCCTATCGCAAATTCAATATCCGTGGCGACGACCTGACACCGGGCGACGATTTTGGAATGATGAAAGAAGTTCTAGGCCGCCGCTTTTCCCGGTTGCTGAAAGAAGACCCGGACCGGGACAAAGGGTTGTGGCCGGATTTGCTTCTGATCGACGGTGGTTCTGGACAGGTCGGTGCTGTGCACGAGATAATGTCCCAACACGGGGTCGAGGATATTCCGATAGTAGGTGTCGCAAAGGGAATAGACCGCGACCACGGCAAAGAGGAGTTCCACCGCATTGGCCAGCGCCCTTTTGCGCTGAAACGCAATGACCCGGTGCTGTATTTCATCCAGCGCTTGCGTGATGAAGCACACCGGTTTGCTATCGGCACCCACCGTGCCAAACGGGCCAAAGCCGTCGGCGCGACCCCGTTGGACGAAATTCCCGGTGTGGGTATGGCCCGCAAGCGGGCACTTCTGACTCATTTCGGCAGTGCCAAGGCTGTCAGCCGGGCAAATTTGGCAGACCTTAAAGCGGTCGAAGGGATATCAGCCGGGTTGGCGCAAAAGGTGTATGATTTCTTCCACGACAAGGGTTAGGCCCGCCGCCCGCGCCACAGTATATAAAGCCCCGAGGTCACGATCAGCGCGCTTCCGATCCACATGTTTCGATCCAGGCTTTCGCCGAACATTATCACGCCCAAAACAATACCGAACAGCAAACGCGTGTAGCGGAACGGGGTGACGACCGAAACCTCGCCCGTGCGCATCGCTTTCATCAGTGCGGTATAGGCTATTACCCCCATCAGAACCGCGCCGCTCAGATGCTGGCATGTGTGCAAGCTAAGCGGTGCAATTGGCGCAACTTCCCATAATCGATAGACAAGACCTGCAACGATGATGCTAAGAAAGCCATAAAATCCAAGAACTTCAGCCCCCAAGTTGGTCGGGGCCGCGCGACTGGCCAGATCGCGTCCGGCAAAGCCCAGCATGCCCAGCACTGCCAGAATCGACAGGGCGGAAAAACTGTTACCAGTTGGTTGCAAAAAAAGGATGACACCGATCATGCCGACGATAATGGCGCTCCACTGTCGCCAGCGAACGGTTTCGCCAAAAAACAGCGCCGCCCCCGCGACCACGACAAGAGGCGTGGCTTGCAAGATGACGGTAGCCGAGGACAAGGGTGTCAGGGCGATGGCCAGAAAATAGAACAACCGGCCAAGTACTTCGAACACCCCCCTTACCTTCATCGGGCGTGACAGCACATCGGGTTGAAACAGACGAACCCTGCGTACCTGCGCCACGCCCGCGAAAACAACGGCTCCGCCAGCACCAAACAGTACTAAAACCTGCCAAATTGGCAAAGAGGCAAAGGCCGCCTTCAGCAGCGAGTCTTCCAGTGCAAAGCCCGCCATCGCGGCAATCATCCAAAGACTGCCGGCCAAATTCGATCGGGCATCGGTTCGGATTTGGGTAGTCATGATGCGCTTTCTGGCTTGGCTCTGTCGCGCAAACTGACTGCAATACTGGCAAAGGCCAACCCGTATCGTTCAGAGACTTCAAGACTGCGGCGCTTTGACCAAGCTTCTGTGATAAGTCGAGTTTTTTGGCACTTTGGCTTTTCTGTCCGTAACCGCCGATGTAGGGTCCGCTGCATGAAATGGAACTTGCCCAATATCCTGACTGTTCTGCGCCTTTTGGCTGCCCCCGGGCTGGCTGTGATGTTTTTGTACTTTACCCGGCCTTATGCGGATTGGTTCGCGTTGATTCTATTCGTGACCGCCGCAGTTACCGACTGGTTCGACGGATATTTGGCCCGGGCATGGAAACAGGAAACCAAGATGGGTGCGATGATGGACCCGATCGCCGATAAGGCAATGGTAGTCATCGCATTGATGATTATCGTCGGGTATTCCGCTGAACATTGGACACCCTGGTTGGTGCTGCCTGCCACGTTCATCCTGTTTCGCGAGGTTTTCGTTTCCGGTTTGCGCGAGTATCTTGGCGATGTCTCAGGCACGCTCAAGGTGACTAAGCTTGCCAAGTGGAAGACAACATCACAGATGATTGCCATCGCGGTTTTGTTCGGTCAGGGGATATTCGAGCACTACCTGGTGATGTCCTCGTTCGGGATGGATCAGCAGTTGGTCGAGCAGATCATGACCGGGCAGGTGGAAGACCTTCACGGCTTGCGCTGGAAATACCACGGTATGGTCTGGGCCGGGCGTGTTGGTCTGTGGTTGCTGTGGATTGCAGCTGGTCTGACGTTGATCACCGGCTATGATTACCTACGTAAAGCTATGCCGCATCTGAAGGATACGTAAGACATGGACATTCTGTATTTCGCCTGGGTTCGCGAACGCATCGGATTGCCGAAAGAAAGAGTTGAAACCAATGCGGCGACTGTTTCGGAATTGGTCGATGAGTTGCGGATGCGCGAGGTCCGGTACGAAGTGGCTTTTGCCGACCTCTCGGCGCTTCGGGTGGCTCTGGATCAGGAGCTTTCGGATTTTGATGCCTCTTTGTCCGGCGTCAGAGAGGTTGCGTTCTTTCCGCCCATGACCGGAGGGTGATTTCCGTGCGCGTAGCTGTTCAGGAAGAACCCTTCGATCTAGGGACAGAAGTCAGTTCTTTCGCTGCCAGAGGAGCGGCAAACGGTGCCATCGTGACGTTCACAGGGGTGGTGCGTGATCTTGCGGAGGACGATCTCGCCGTGATGGAGATCGAGCATTACCCCGGTATGACCGAGAAAGCATTGTCGAAAATCGCTCTGGAAGCGAAAGAACGTTGGGCATTGGGTGATGTTCTAGTCATCCATCGTTATGGCCGGCTCGCACCCGGTGACCGGATCATGATGGTCGCCACTGCGGCCCGCCATCGCAAGGATGCCTTCGAGGCTGCCGAGTATTTGATGGACTACCTGAAGTCTCGGGCACCGTTCTGGAAAAAGGAAATCACAGCTGGTGGCGCTGGTTGGGTTGCAGCCAAGGATGAAGACGAAGACGCTTTGGCCCGTTGGTAGTTCGGTTGTTCCCTGGGTAAAACTAGCCTTTGTGCTTAGCCTGCCAATTGTACCCTTAACTCTTCGGCTTCTTGCCGTGCCGCTCGCAATCCATCCATCGCCGCGGACAGTTCCGCTTCTGTCTGTGTTAACTGATTGGTTAATTCGGCTTCGCGCTGCTGAAGATACGTGATCGCCTGATCGCGGGTTTCTTCCGCTTCGTGCAACTCCCGACTCATACGGTCCAGATCAGCCACGTCGCTTTGGCGAACACGGGACAGCCGGTGAACCAGCCAGTTGGTGAACCAGCCCAGTGAAAACGCCACGAACAGGATGATCGCGGTGGCGATAATGAATTCGGTTCTGTTCATGTCACTGATCCTCTGCCTGCTCTTGCGATGTGTTGTCCGCCTGTTTCCCGGTCGGCCGCTCTTTTGCCTGTTCCGCCGCCTCCAGCCCGGTCTTACGCTCGGTCACGGGTTCAGGGCGAACCAGCCTGAAATCGATCCGCCGATTCTCTTCGCGGCCTTCTTCGGTCCCGTTATCCCCGATCGGCTGGCTTTCGCCATAGCCGATCGCGGCGAAACTCGACGTTGGCACGCGCCGGGCGCGCAGTTCGTTGAGAATAGACTGCGCGCGCGCTTGGCTAAGTTTCTGGTTCATCTCTTCGCGGCCCTGGCTGTCGGTGTGGCCTTGAATTTCCATCCGGATTGGTCCGCATTCTCTCAGGATGTTCGCAATTCGGTTCACCGTTTCCAAGGAGTCGGTCGACACCGTGGTAGAGCCGGGTTCGAATGTGATTTTGTTGCCTTGCTGAATAACGGCTATGTCTGCTTCGCACACTTCCGGGTCCGGCAATGCATCCTCGGGTTCGGGCAGGGGTTCGAAACTGATGTCCAGCTTGAAGTCCTGAGCCTCGCCTAGTTTGTCGGATAGCAACCGTGATATGTCTGCATTTGCATCTTCGTCATGACTCATGCCGCGGATGATGACTGTT
>NZ_JBXWSF010000059.1:0-26612 GCF_059613285.1 Ruegeria sp. BHSB058
CCACGGGCGGCAACGGGTTTACTGCTGGGGTGTAATGGTCACTGCTCATGGGCTGGCCTTTCGCGGCTGTTGACGTCCCTTGACCTCATGGGTAAGCGACGGAAGCCGATTTTTCCAGACGGGAGTTCTCTTCCATGACCAAGACAAAGTTCACGCCGCGGGTGTTTTCCGGCATCCAGCCCTCGGGCGGGCTGACGCTTGGCAATTACCTTGGCGCGATGAAACGCTTTGTGGACATGCAGGGGCCAGAGTTCGAAACCATCTATTGCATGGTCGACCTGCACGCGATCACCGTCTGGCAGGACCCCGCAGCGCTTGCACACAACACGCGTGAACTGTGTGCAGGGTTCATCGCCGCGGGCATCGATCCTGAACAATCCATCCTGTTCAATCAAAGCCAGGTACCCGAGCATGCCCAATTGGCGTGGATTTTCAATTGCGTCGCCCGAATGGGCTGGATGCAACGGATGACACAATGGAAGGACAAGGCTGGCAAGAACCAGCAGAACGCCTCGCTGGGTCTCTTTGCCTATCCTTCGCTGATGGCCGCCGACATCCTGATCTATCATGCCACCCATGTGCCGGTGGGTGAGGATCAGAAACAGCATCTGGAACTGACCCGCGACATCGCAATCAAGTTCAACAACGACTATGGCACCGATTTCTTTCCCGTCACCGAACCAGTGATCGAGGGCGCCGCGACCCGCGTCATGAGTCTGCGTGACGGGTCCAAGAAGATGTCAAAGTCTGACCCCTCTGACATGAGCCGGATCAACATGACTGATGACGCCGACGCCATCGCCAGGAAGATCCGCAAAGCCAAAACCGATCCCGATGCTCTGCCGTCCGAAGCAAAGGGGCTGGAAGAGCGGCCAGAGGCGCGAAATCTGGTCAACATTTTTGCCGCGCTTGCCGATCAAAGCATTGATCAGGTTCTGACCGAGGTAGGCGGCAAACAGTTTGGCGAATTCAAACCGATGCTGGCTGATCTGGCAGTTGCCAAGCTTGCCCCCATTTCGGGCGAAATGGCCCGGTTGATGGACGATCAGGCCGAGATTGACCGGATTCTCGCACGTGGAGCAGAGCGAGCTCGCGAAATTTCCGTGCCAATTCTGCGAAAGACCTATGAAATTGTCGGGATGGTCGGCGCTACGTAACGAAGACGCCATGCGAACCGCCCCGCTTCAGTCTTTTGCGCGGTGGCGGGCGCGGGTTGACCAGACCCGCAGATCCGAGAACGTCTTGACCGTCGCGGCAAGAACCAACGCGCTCAGCACGGCCTTGGACAGCGTCTCCATCGTTCCCTGGATCATCAGGGCGTGAACAATGCCGCCGACGACAATCACCGCCGCACAGGCAGTGTGGCCGCGTCTCCAGTTACGCCATTTCAGGCGCCGACGGAGTGCTGGCAGAAGCACCGAAGCGAACACGGCCCACATCGCGATGACACCCCAGAACGAGAACGGCGTCGGTGACACGAACAGCAGTGCGTCGACTACATCCGGCGGGCTGGTGATCCAGAGACCGACAACATGAACCACCACCGCGGCGGCCAGACAGATGCCAACCCCGCGATGCACGCGTCGGCTGCGGTAAGTGGAGAGCCCTGGCAATAACCCGCCTGCCAGAAGGGGCTGTACAAGCAAAAGACTCATCGCAACAACGCCAGCAAACCCTGCCATGATGTAAACCGGATTGCGCCAGGCCAGCAGCGGGCTCATCGCTGCGGCGGCGACCGGCACGATGAGTACAATCGCGAGCGCACTCCAGATCAGGATCACGCGCAATCGACCTGCCCCAGTGAACGCCACCGCGATCAGACAGGCCGAAGCACGAAATGCGCAATAAGGCTGGTGTCGTTTGCGCTGCGCATGATGGGGCGCAGGAATACCGTGTCGAATTCGCCGCTGTCATAAGCGAGATGGCCATGCGGCTGACCGAAGGCGGGGACGATCTGCGGCATTTCCAACTGGAAAACCCCACGTTCGTCAGTGAGCGTGGCTCCGTGACTGTGCGGTTCACGCTCGTGCCCTTCGGTCGTATGCGCCCAGATCTGGATTCTTTGCCCGGCGAGCGGCGCACCATCCCCGGCGCGTCGCACCGTCCCTGTCATCCAGAACCCGCCGCCCCCGATCCTTTCCACGATCGGAGCTCCCGGCAGATAATTGTTGGCCCCACCTCGCATCGAGGGCGTAGGCGCAAGATCTTGGGCGCGGGCAGGAACCAGATGGCCCGACACACCGGTCGCCACAAGGGCGCCGCCCGTGACAAGAAGGGAACGGCGGGTGAAGAAAGAAGTCTGCATGTGTTGGTCTCCTGTCCAACGGACAGACACACGGTCAGCCTGATGGGACCGGTCGCATCCGTACTTCCTCCAATCATAACATACCTGAAGTGTTTCCGGGAACAGGACACGGAGAGACATGGCAAAGCACAATCAACGTTTCGTGAGCGTACTCTGCCATTTTTTTATCGAGTGACCCAGCGCGTCTCAGGCCGCCTTCTGGTGCAGGATCTCGTGGACGATGGCTTCGGCCACATCATTGGGGCTAACCGATTGATTGACCGCACGAGTCAAAATCCGGTCCATCGTCCGATCCAGCGCTTCCAGCTTGCCTGCGACCCAATCCGTTCGATTGGCAATCTGCAGGATTTCCGTCGCCACGTTGATGATTCCACCACCGTTGGTCACAAAATCGGGCGCGTAGAGAATGCCGCGGTCATGCAGGCGCTGCGCATCGGCTTCGGTTGCCAACTGGTTGTTGGCCCCACCTGCCACCGCGCCAACCTTGAGCAGCGGAATACTGGCATCGTTCAGGATTGCCCCGATAGCGCAGGGGGCGAAAATGTCGGCCTCTGCCTCATAGACCGCGTCTGGCTTTACCGGTTGGGCCGCGAACTCTTCGGCCACGCGCGCCACCTGTTGCGCATCAATATCGGTAACGATCAACCCGGCGCCAGCGTCGGTCAGCAGCTTGCACAGATGGTGACCTACATGTCCCAGCCCCTGTACCGAAACCGTCTTGCCAGTCAAATCAGACGATCCGAACCGGTGCCGGGCTGTCGTCCGGATCGCGTTGAAAATCCCGCGCGCGGTGATCGGAGAAGGATCGCCGCTGGCAAACTCGCCATCGGCGAGCCCTGCAACAAAGCGCGTTTCGGTCCCGATCATCGCCATGTCGGCGGGTGTCATGCCCATATCCTCGGCGGTCCAATAGCAGCCCTCAAGGCTTTGCACCGCGCGGCCAAAAGCCTGCATCAGTTCGGGTGTCTTGTCTATGGTGGGGTCGCCGAGGATGACGGCCTTGCCCCCGCCCAGGGGAAGATCGGCCGCGGCATTCTTGAACGTCATACCGCGCGACAGGCGCAAGGCATCATTCAGCGCCTCTGTCGGATGGCCGTAGGGGCGCATTCTCACGCCACCCGCAGCGGGACCAAGTTGCGTGGAGTGTATTGCAATGAATCCTTTGAGGCCAACTTCCGTGTCTTCAAATTGGATGACCTGCTCATGATCAGGCACATCAACCGCAACAATCTTCATTTGTCGTCTCCAATGATCTTATCGAGTCATCGCACGGAGTTTGGAGCGATTTTCACCAAGATTGCCTGTCGACAAACGCTGTGTTAGCGATTTCACCTACAGAGTAAATAATTTTTGGGTGGATTCACTAAATGGACGAGATAGATCGCAGAATCGTACGCGCCTTGCAGCGCGACGGACGAATAACCGTCACCGAGCTTGCGGAGACCATCGGACTGTCAGCAACGCCCTGCGCAAGGCGACTGGAACGACTTCAGAAGGACAAAGTCATCACCGGTTATGCCGCCCAGGTCGATCCGGCAAAACTCGGGCTGGGGGTGTCGATATTCGTTTCGGTTGAGCTGGACAAACAGGACAGGGCGGCCATCGATGCGTTCGAACGCGCGATCCGGCGCTGCGAAGAGGTGATGGAATGTTACCTCATGACCGGGTCGCGAGATATCCTGCTGCGGGTGGTCGCCGCCGATCTGTCGGCCTTCGACGCTTTTCTTGAAAATCGCTTGATGCAGATTCCGGGCATCAGAAATTTACGGTCAAATTTCGCGTTGCGAACCATGGTCAAACGTGAGGTTCTGCCCATGGTGATCTGAAAAAGGTCTGGACCCCTGACCCACTCCGCCCTACCTTTCGCGCAAACGAGGGAGTGAGAGATGGCCGCCGGCACCAATATCCGCACATATTTCAATGGCACCTGGCATGACGGAAACACTCCGATCATGCATGCAGCCGATCACGGGGCCTGGCTGGGCTCTTCAGTATTCGACGGGGCGCGGTATTTCGATGGGTTGGCTCCTGATCTGGATGCCCATTGTGCCCGCACCAATCGCTCGGCCGAGGCGCTGATGCTCACGCCCTCGGTAAGTGTCGAGGACATGGTTCAAATCATCCGTGAGGGACTAAAACCCTATGGCCCCGACAAGGCGGTCTATATCCGGCCTATGTATTGGGCGATTGATGGTGATACCTCGACCATTGCCCCCAAAGAGGACAGCACTGCTTTTGCCGTGTGCCTCGAAGAAATCCCCATGGCGCCTGCAACGGCTGCGGCGACACTGACGAAGACCCGTTTCCGCCGCCCGGTATTGGAGGATGCCGTTGTCAACGCCAAGGCCGGGTGCCTTTATCCCAACAACGCCCGCATGGTTCGCGAGGCGCGGTCAAAAGGGTTTTCCAACGCTTTAGTGGCTGATGCAATGGGCAACGTGGCCGAAACGGCAACGGCAAACATCTTCATGGTCAAGGATGGCGAGGTGTTTACTCCCATCGCCAACGGCACTTTTCTGGCTGGGATCACTCGTGCGCGACATATGAAAAACCTTCGCGCCGATGGGGTGACAGTGCATGAAAAGGTTCTGACTTTTGCCGATTTCCACGAGGCGGACGAAGTGTTCATGTCCGGCAACATGAACAAGGTCACGCCGGTCACTGCACTGGACGAAACACAATTCCAAGTTGGACCTATCGCCCGTCGAACACGCGAGTTGTATTGGGACTGGGCCGCGTCAAACGGGTGATTGCTTGAACGCTGTCAGTTGCCACTTGCTCTTTGCTGCGGCATGATCGCCGCAAACTGAAAGGTAATACATGCGTAAGTTCCTTGTCGTCCTGGATGACAGTCGCGAATGTCTGAACGCCATGCGCTTTGCCGCAATGCGTGCGGCGCACACCGGTGGTGGCGTGACAATTCTGTCGGTCATACCGCCAGACGAATTCAACCACTGGATCGGTGTAGGTGAGGTGATGCGCGAAGAAGCGCGCGAGCGTATCCATGCGCATTTCGAAGTGTTCGCCAAATGGATGCGGGACAAGCAGGGGATTGAACCGGAACTGGCAATCCGCGAAGGCGAGGCGGTGCCGGAAATCATTGAACATGTACAGACTGATCCGGAAATCGGCGTTCTGGTTCTGGGTGCCGGGACCGACAAGAAAGGCCCCGGTCCACTGGTCACGCAACTGACCCGTAATTCTGGAAGCCTGCCAATCCCAATCACCATCGTTCCGGGCGATCTGAGCAAGGAGAAGCTCGAAGAAATCACCTGAGGCAAGCGGATGAAGAGGCGCATTCAATTCTGGTTCGAGTTCGCCTCGACATACTCCTATCTCAGCGCCATGCGAATCGTAGAGGCGGCGGCCAAGCACGACGTAGCAGTGGATTGGCAGCCGTTTCTTTTGGGTCCGATTTTTGCCGAACAGGGATGGGACAATTCGCCCTTCAACCTGTATCCCGCCAAAGGCCGCTATATGTGGCGGGATCTGGAGCGCCTGAGCGCGACGCGCGAGTTACCATTTGTGCGACCTGATCCCTTCCCGCAAAATGGGCTGGCTGCTGCTCGCATCGCATTGGCAGCCCGGGAATTGGGCAAGGCAGGTCCGTTTGTTCGGGCCGTATTCGACGCCGAGTTCGGAATTGGGCAGGATATCTCAAAACCTTCTGTTCTGACCGCTTGCCTTGCTGCGGCGGATTTGCCGGACACCCTGCTGGAGCGGAGCACGTCACCCGAGATTAAGTCGACTTTGTTTGAACAGGTCGCCAAGGCCAAAACGCTTGGCATCTTTGGTGCACCCAGCTTTATAGTCGAGGATGAGCTATATTGGGGTGATGATCGGCTGGATCAGGCGCTTGCACATGCCGCCACCTTTTAGAATCGTTCCAAATATTGACTTCCCTTGGTTCTGCCCGCATATCAATGCCAAGCGAAACGGAGTGCTGCCATGTTCATCCAGACCGAATCGACCCCGAATCCGGCGACCCTGAAATTCCTGCCCGGCCAGACGGTTCTGGAAGCGGGAACTGCCGATTTTCCTACAGCTGACGCAGCATTGAAATCCCCGCTTGCGGCGCGGATATTCTCGGTGAATGGCGTCACCGGCGTGTTTTTCGGCAACGATTTCGTAACCGTCACCAAGGCAGACGGGATTGAATGGGATCACATCAAACCCGCGATACTGGGCGCGGTGATGGAACACTATCAATCAGGTCAGCCGGTGATGGGCGCCGATGCCTCTACCGCCTCGGGCCATGCCGATCACGATGGCGAAGATGCCGAGGTCGTCAACCAAATCAAGGAATTGCTGGACAGCCGAGTTCGACCTGCCGTTGCGCAAGATGGTGGGGACATAACATTCCACGGGTTCGATCGGGGCGTTGTCTATCTGCACATGCAAGGCGCCTGTGCGGGATGCCCGTCGTCCACCTTGACACTGAAGATGGGAATCGAAAACCTGTTGCGCCACTACATTCCCGAAGTGACCGAGGTTCGGCCTGTTGCCGTCTGATCGCCTGATCCTCGGTTTTGACACATCGGCCGCGCATTGCGCGGCCGCTTTGTTGCAGGGATCAAACATCATCGCTTCTACTGCCGAGGCCATGACGCGCGGCCAAGCCGAACGGCTGATGCCGCTACTGGAGGAGCTTCTCTGGCAAAATAACGCGAAATGGCGCGATCTGACGGCCATTGGCGTGGGCATCGGGCCCGGAAATTTCACGGGTATTCGAATATCGGTATCCGCCGCACGCGGCCTTTCGCTGGGGTTGGGCATACCCGCAGTTGGCGTTTCAGGCTTCGAATCTCATGCGTCCAGCGCGCCCGAAGGGCATCTGGTAGCCATCCCGGCCCCGCGTGATCAGGTCTATCTACATCCCACAGGCTCTCACCCGGCATTGATGCCGCGTGACGACGCTATTTCGTACGGCCCATTATTTTCCGAGGTTTCTCCTGCCATCGTCGCCGAAGGCATCGCCCGCATCGCGGCCACCCGATGGGAAAGCAGCACACTACCACCCGCACCGCTGTACATTCGACCGGCCGACGCGGCGCCGTCCAGCGATGTGCCACCGATTTTGCTGGACGGATGACACCCGAGCAGATGGCCGCGACTCACGCGGCGGCGTTCACACAATCCCGACCGTGGAGTGCAGGGGAATTCGCAAGTCTACTTACCAATCCCTTCACGCATACCATTGGTGACAAACGGTGTTTCGCATTGTATCAGGTAATCGCAGGCGAGGCCGAACTGCTGACCATTGCGACCCACCCGGAACACCAACGTCAACATCTAGCCTTGGCCTGCATGAAGCATTGGCACAAGCAAGCGGCAATTCTGGGAGCAACTCGCGCCTTTCTGGATGTTGCCGCTGACAACACTCCGGCCATTGCACTCTACAACCTCTGCGGTTATTCCATCTGCGGCATGCGTCGGGGGTACTACCGACGCGAAAACAGCGAGAACGCCGACGCGATGCTGATGCAGCGTGACCTGCCCTAGCGGCAAGGGGGTGATTTCAGACCATATGGTCAAAAATCAGTGAAAAAGCGGTTGACCAGCGCCGCTGCAAACGGCCTTAATTGCCAGCACCACAGCAGTTCTGCTCGCTTTGTGCGAGGCTTCGGGAAATTCCCAACCTCGGACCGATAACAAAACAACGGGAGTAACATATGACCCTCATGAAATCCTTGATGGGTGCAGCGGCCGCCGTCGCCATGACCGCAGGCGCCGCGCTCGCCGAACCGGCCCTGATTTTCGATCTGGGCGGAAAATTCGACAAATCGTTCAACGAGGCCGCGTTCAACGGTGCCCAGCGTTGGGCCGAGGAAACCGGCGGTAGTTTCCGCGAGATTGAGCTTCAGTCCGAAGCCCAGCGCGAACAAGCCCTGCGCCGCTTTGCCGAAGCGGGTGCCAACCCGGTAATCACAATGGGTTTTGCAATGGCCGATCCGCTGGCAGCCGTGGCGCCCGACTATCCCGACACTAAGTTTGTCGCTGTCGACGTGAACTGGCTGGATGCGCCGAATATCCGTCAGGTAAGTTTTGCCGAGCACGAAGGATCGTATCTGGTCGGGATGATGGCGGCCATGGCCTCGAAGTCCGGAACCGTCGGGTTCGTGGGTGGCATGGACATCCCGCTGATCCGTCACTTTGGCTGCGGCTATGCGCAGGGCGCCAAGGCCGTAAATCCCGACATCAAGATCGTGGCGAACATGACAGGCACCACTCCGGCGGCATGGAACGACCCGGTCAAAGGCTCTGAACTGACCAAGGCGCAGATCAGCCAGGGGGCCGACGTGATCTACGCGGCCGCTGGCGGTACTGGCGTTGGCGTTCTGCAAACCGCCGCCGACGAAGGTATCCTGTCGATCGGCGTGGACAGCAACCAGAACCACCTGCACCCGGGCAAGGTGCTTACCTCGATGCTCAAGCGCGTTGACGTCGCCGTTTATGACGCGATGAAAGCCGGTGCCGACGTTGAAACCGGTGTTTTCACCATGGGTCTGGCCGACGAGGGTGTTGGATACGCGATGGATGACAACAATGCTCCGCTCGTTTCCGGCGAGATGAAAGCCGCGGTTGACAAAGCTCGTCAGGATATCATCGACGGAAACGTGAGCGTGGTCAGCTATTACGAAAACGACAGCTGCCCTGCATTGAGCTTCTGATCCAAGGCAGGGCAGCCCCTTTGCCCTGCTCCCAAATTCCCGTTTGTCAGCCCAGGCTGGCAAACGGCCCTTTTGGCCATGAGGACAAGATATGACCGCCCCCGCAATCGAGCTCAAAGGGATATCCAAGGCCTTTGGGCCGGTCCAGGCGAACAAGGACATTTCCATTAGCGTCACCCCCGGAACGATCCACGGGATCATCGGAGAAAACGGCGCAGGCAAGTCCACGCTGATGAGTATTCTTTACGGCTTCTACAAAGCCGACAAAGGCGAGATCTGGATCAACGGACGAAAAACCGAGATCCCCGACAGCCAGGCCGCCATCGCCGCGGGCATCGGGATGGTGTTCCAGCATTTCAAACTGGTCGAGAACTTTACCGTTCTGGAGAACATCGTTTTGGGCGCCGAAGATGGCGGGCTTTTGGCCCCTTCTCTGGCCAAGGCGCGAAAAGAGCTGAAAGCGCTTGAGGAAGAGTACGATTTGTTCGTCGACCCCGACAAACGCATCGACGAGATCGGCGTTGGCATGCAACAGCGGGTGGAAATCCTCAAAGCGCTCTATCGCAAGGCGGAAATCCTGATTCTAGACGAACCCACAGGCGTTTTGACTCCGGCCGAGGCTGATCAACTGTTCCGCATTCTCCACCGCCTTCGGGAAGAAGGAAAAACCATTATCCTGATCACCCACAAGCTGCGTGAAATCATGGAGGCGACCGATACCGTCTCGGTGATGCGCCGGGGCGAGATGACGGCCACCGTCAAAACATCGGAAACCAACCCTGAACACCTGGCCGAGCTGATGGTTGGCCGCAAAGTTTTGTTGCGCGTAGACAAGGCACCGGCGCAGCCCGGCAAACCGATCCTGGAAATCCAAAACCTGCGCGTCACCGACGAAACTGGTGTCGAGCGCGTGAAGGGTATCGATCTGACCGTCCGCGCCGGAGAAATCCTTGGCATCGCGGGCGTTGCCGGAAATGGCCAGTCCGAGTTACTGGAGGTGCTGGGCGGTATGCGCCCCGCCACCGGCACGATCCGCCTAAATGGCCAACCACTGACGCTGTCTGGCCATGGGGCCGATGGGCAAGCACGTCGCGCCCAGGGTGTCGCGCATGTCCCCGAAGACCGCCAGCGCGAAGGGTTGATCATGGATTTTCACGCCTGGGAAAACGTGGCCTTCGGGTATCACCGCGACCCGGCCTATCAGCGTGGCATTTTCATGGACAACGCCGCTCTGCGCGCCGATACCGAGCGCAAGATCGAGAAATTCGACGTTCGTCCCGCTGACGGTTGGCTTGCAGCCAAAAATTTTTCAGGCGGGAACCAGCAGAAAATCGTCGTGGCGCGCGAGATCGAGCGCAATCCCGAATTGCTGCTGGTCGGGCAACCGACGCGTGGGGTCGATATCGGGGCCATCGAGTTCATCCACAAACAGATCGTCGCCCTGCGCGACCAGGGCAAAGCCATCTTGCTGGTCTCTGTCGAACTGGAGGAGATCTTCTCGCTTTCCGACCGTATCGCGGTGATGTTTGACGGGCACATCATGGGCGAACGCCTGCCACAGGAAACGGATGAAAAAGAACTTGGCCTTTTGATGGCCGGTGTCGCCGGGGAGGCCGCTTAAGATGGAAAAGATGCCCAAATGGGCCGATGTGGTCCTGATCCCTCTGATCAGCCTGATCCTTGCCGCGATCCTTTCGGCCCTTGTCATCCTCGGCATCGGCGAAGACCCTGTTGCGGCGGTCAAGCTGATGGTTTCCGGCGCGCTCGGGTCAACCTATGGCTGGGGCTATACGCTCTACTATGCCACCAACTTCATCTTCACCGGCCTTGCGGTTGCCGTGGCCTTTCACGCGAGGATGTTCAACATCGGCGGCGAGGGGCAAGCGATGCTGGGCGGTCTGGGCGTGGCCCTTGTGTGTCTTTATGTACCTTGGCCGCACTGGTCCGTCGCATTGCTCGCCGCCTGCGCCGCTTCGATGATCTTTGGCGCCGCATGGGCCGCGATCCCGGCCTATCTGCAGGCAAAGCGGGGCAGCCACATCGTGATCACAACGATCATGTTCAACTTCATCGCCGCGGCCTTCCTGAATTACATGCTGGTCAATGTGATGCGACCCGAAGGGTCGATGGACCCGGCGACAAAACGGTTCCCCGAGGCGGTCCACTTACCGACCCTGCATGAACTGCTGGCCCCGATCGGCATCAACTTTTCCAAGGCCGCGCCTGCGAATATCTCCCTGATCGTCGCAGTTATCGCCTGCGTCGTGGTCTGGGCGCTGATCTGGCGTACCCGGCTGGGTTATGAAATCCGGGCCTATGGCCACTCGGAGACTGGCGCGCTCTATGCCGGAATTTCACCGGTACGGATCACAATCGTTTCAATGCTGATTTCAGGTGCCCTGGCCGGACTTATGGCGACCAACAACGTGATGGGTGAGGCCGAGCGTCTGGTGCTCAATTCAACAGAAGGCGCGGGTTTCATCGGTATCGCCGTGGCGCTGATGGGCCGCTCGCACCCCTTTGGTGTGTTCCTGGCTGCGATCCTGTTCGGGTTTCTCTATCAGGGCGGCGCGGAGTTGGCGCTATGGACATCGATCCCCCGCGAATTGATCGTCGTCATTCAGGCGTTGGTAATCCTGTTTACAGGCGCGCTGGACAACATGGTTCGCGCACCGCTTGAAAAACTGTTCCTCGGATTGCGGAAAGGATCGGCCTGATGGATTTCTTGACGATCATCCAGATACTCGATTCGACGGTTCGACTGTCCACTCCGCTGCTGCTGGCCTGCCTGGCAGGCCTCTATTCAGAACGCGCCGGCATCTTTGACATCGGTCTTGAAGGCAAGATGCTGATGTCTGCTTTTTTCTCGGCCGCCGTGGCTGCGGTTTCTGGCTCGGTCTGGCTGGGATTGCTGGCGGGTATTGCATCTTCCATGGTACTGGCCGGACTGCACGGTTTGGCCTCGATCACGTTCCGGGGCAATCAGCTGATTTCTGGTGTGGCGATCAATTTTCTGGCCGCAGGCATGACTGTTCTGGTGGCGCAGGACTGGTTCCAACAGGGCGGGCGCACGCCCTCTCTGTTCGGCGGTGGACGGTTTGAACCCATCAACTGGCCCTTTGCCGAAGCCATCGCCAATGTGCCGGTTGTCGGACCGATCTATGCCGAGCTCCTCTCAGGCCATTCCATTCTGGTCTATGTCGCTTTCCTGGCCGTACCTGCGACCTGGTGGATTCTCTTCCGGACACGCTTCGGCCTGCGACTGCGCGCGGTGGGCGAAAACCCGGCGGCGGTTGATACCGCCGGCGTATCGGTCGTCGGCCTGCGCTACGCCGCGGTGGCAATCTGTGGTGTGCTCTGCGGTATTGCCGGGGCCTATCTGGCGACTGCGCTGCAGGCCGGGTTCGTCAAGGATATGACCGCCGGGCGGGGCTTTATCGCACTCGCCGCGCTGATCTTTGCCAAGTGGCGGCCCTGGCATGCAATGTGGGCCTGCCTGCTGTTCGGCCTGTTACAGGCCATCGCCTTGCGCTTTCAGAATATCGACCTTGGCGGGATCGTGATCCCGGTGCAGGTCATGGACGCCCTGCCCTACATCCTGACTGTCGTGATTCTTGCAGGCTTCGTCGGCAAGGCCATTCCGCCGCGCGCAGGTGGCGAACCCTATGTAAAGGAACGCTGATAAGGCCAGTTCGGGATCGTAAATCAGTCCTGATCGCTGCGCGGCAGCATGGGCAGTTGATTTTGCCAACGGTTGCGGTTCTAAGAGGGTATGCAGATATACCTTCCTATCGCCGAAGTTTCCGTCAACGCGTTCCTCCTGCTGGGGCTGGGGGGAATGGTTGGCGTTTTGTCCGGCATGTTCGGTGTTGGCGGCGGCTTTTTGATGACGCCGCTGTTGTTCTTCATCGGCATCCCGCCTGCGGTTGCGGTCGCCACAGAGGCGAACCAGATCGTCGCCTCATCCTTCTCGGGTGTGCTGGCGCATTTCCGACGAAAAACCGTCGATCTCAAGATGGGTACGGTTCTTCTGATAGGGGGGTTGACCGGCGCTGCCTTGGGCGTGGTGGTGTTCAACTACCTCAAAAGCCTCGGTCAGGTCGATCTGCTCGTCAAGCTCTGTTACGTGGTGTTCCTTGGCATCATCGGCGGGCTGATGTTCATCGAAAGCCTGAACGCTATTCGGAAATCCCGCAAATCCGGCGGCACTCCGGCAAAGCGGCGTCAGCGCGGCTGGATCCACGCGATGCCGCTCAAGATGCGCTTTCGCACCTCGGGTCTCTATATCTCCGTGATACCACCTCTGATCGTCGGCCTGTTTGTCGGCGTGCTGTCGGCCATCATGGGCGTTGGTGGTGGCTTCATCATGGTTCCCGCCATGATCTATCTGCTGGGTATGCCGACCAAGGTCGTGGTTGGCACCTCGCTATTCCAGATCATATTCGTGACCGCCTTTACAACCATGTTGCACGCAACCACGAACTATACCGTGGATGTCGTTCTGGCCGTTCTGTTGTTGGTCGGCGGTGTCATCGGCGCCCAGTTCGGGACCGTAATCGGTGCGCGCATGAAAGCCGAGCAATTGCGAATTCTTCTGGCTTTGATGGTTCTTGCTGTCTGCGGCAAGCTGGCGCTTGATCTGTTGTTGCAGCCCACCGAATTGTACTCGCTCGGCGCAAGCGGGGGTCACTGACATGTTGCGCCTGTTCATTGCCTTGTTTTTATTAGCCATACCCGCCTCCGCAGCGCAGGAAACCGTTGTTCTGGGGCTTAGTCAGGATCGTGTGGCCATCACGGCTGACTTCAATGGCTCCGAAATTCTGATCTTTGGTGCCGTGAAGCGAGAGACACCAATTCCTGCCGGTGCGCCACTTCAGGTCATCGTGGCGGTCTCTGGCCCCTCCGAACCAGTGCTGGTACGACGGAAAGAGAAGAAGTTCGGCATCTGGGTCAACGTCGACAGCGTTCTGGTCGATTCCGCACCCAGTTTTTATGCAGTAGCGACCAGCGCACCAATCGACGAGGTGATCACAGATACCGAGGATCTGCGCTACCGCATCTCAATCGAACGCGCCATTCGCTCGGTCGGCGCGGCAATGCACATCCGTGGGGCACAGTCCTTTGCCGATGCCGTGGTCCGCATTCGCGAGCATGCGCATCTCTATTCGATACGCGAAAACACGGTGGCCGTGGACGAGCAGACCTTGTTCAGAACGTCCATCGACATGCCCGCCGACTTGACCGAAGGGGACTATGTGGCGCGCATTTTCCTGACTCGTGAGGGCGAGGTGATTTCGGAATTTGAAACCACCATTGACGTGCGCAAGGTAGGGCTGGAACGCATCCTGTATACCATGTCCCGCGAACAACCAATTTTCTATGGCCTGATGTCCCTGGCAATTGCCATTGCAGCCGGTTGGGGAGCCTCGACCGCGTTCCGGTTGCTACGCAATAACTAACCCCGACCGATATAAGGCATGGTCGTGGCCATGACGGTCATGAACTGAACATTCGCCTCGGGCGGCAGGCTGGCCATGTGCAGAACCGAACGCGCGGCATCCTCGACCGCCATCGTGGGATCTGGCTCTCGCCCGTCGGCCTGGGCGGCCTCCACCAACCCTTGTACAATTGGCGTGCGTGCATTGCCGATATCGATCTGACCGCAGGCGATACCGAACGGCCTTCCGTCCAGTGACAGGCTCCGGGTCAGCCCGGTAATGGCGTGTTTGGTGGCCGTGTAATGCACCGAATTCGGGCGGGGTACATGCGCGGCAATGGAGCCGTTGTTGATGATCCGCCCCCCTTGCGGAGACTGTTTGCGCATCGCGGCAAACGCTTCGCGGGCGCACAGAAACATGCCGTTCAGGTTCACATTGACCGAATTGTACCAGTCCTGAAGCGCAATTTGCTCAATTGTACCGCCCCTTGCAAAGATCCCGGCATTGTTGAACAGGACGTCCAGCCGCCCAACCCGGTCGACAAACCTGCGAAACGCGGCCACCACGGCGTGTGGGTCGGTCACATCCGCGACCAATGGCAAGGCGTTGGGCTGCCCCTCAGCCAATTCGTTCAGAACGTCGCCACGTCGCGCCAGCAGTCCGACATGCCAGCCTTCGGCCAGAAACAACTCTGCCGTTGCCCGGCCAATGCCCGAGCTGGCGCCGGTCACGATGATCGTTTTCATGTCTCTTCTGCCTCCAATGTCAGTTCCGGCGTAGCGATCAGACGCAGGTCATCCACCCGTAGCGGATGGGTCGGTTTTGACAGCCTGTTGCGCACCACCCAAATCAGCCGCTCTTGCGCGCGGGTGATCGCCACATAGGCCAGCCGCTTCCACAAGGGCTGGCCCGCTTCGGTGCGCCCCATGCGTGCCGCGGCATAAATGTCGGGGGCAAAGACCTGAACCGTTTCCCATTGCGAGCCTTGTGCCTTGTGAATCGTCACCGCCGCGCCATGCAGAAACGTCGCCCCCATACGGGCGGCATAGGGGATGAACGGTTCCTCTTCGTCCGGTTTTTCGATCTTGACGATCGAAGCGGCGCTGACCTGCGGGTCTTCGGCCCCGATCACGTGCAATCGTGAAAAACCTGCCTTGCGCCCCGGCCCCAGATAGATCACCTGAGCCCCCTTGATCAGCCCGCGCGCCTCAAGATCGAGGCGCTTCTTGCGGTGTTTCAAGGGCAGCTCGATCCCGTCGCAGATCAGTGGTTCACCTTCCAAAAGTTCGGTCTCGGGTGCACCGTGAACATGGCGAAAGGCATTGATCAGCCGAATGCGCGTTGCATTGCGCCAGACCAGAACCGGGCTGCGCGCCATAAGATCGACCTCGACCCGCTGGCCCCACACCACGCGATCGTCCCGGCGCGCGGTGTCTTCGATCAGGCGCTCGAACTCTTCGAACCCCATCTGCGGGTCTGCAAGGGCGTGTGCGAGATCAAGGATGGGGTTGTCCGCGTCCTGACGGTGAATGCGGCTGAGCGTCAGTTTGCGCGGCTCTGGCAGCCCGTCGAACACCATTGAGCCAGACTGGTTGACCGGGGCCAGCTGGGCCGGATCACCGAACAACAGAAGTGTTGGGAAAATTTCCTTCAAATCCTCGAATTGTCGGTCATCCAGCATCGAGGCTTCGTCCACGAAACCGATATCCAGGGGCTCTTCGCGACGTTTCCAACCGGTGATGAAATCGGACCCGCGCAAACCGGCGGCTGCCAGCGCACCGGGGATGGACTTGTTCCTGGAATAAAACGCGGCGGCGCGATCCAGGGCCTCATCGGTCAACCCCTCGATCTCGGGGCGCTCGTCATTGCCTTCGAGCCACTCGGCAATGCGTTCGTATTCAGGGTCGTAGACGGGAGTATAGAGAATGCGATGGATGGTCGTGGCCGGGACCCCGCGCAGGCGCAAGACACTGGCGGCCTTGTTCGTCGGCGCGAGAATTGCCAGCGACCGTTTGTCACGCGATTTGCGACTTTCATAGTCACCCGAGACAACGTTGATACCAGCGTCGGCCAAGGCCTTGTAAAGCTGGGCCAGCAATAGTGTTTTACCCGATCCGGCCTTGCCGATCACGGCCATGACGCCAGACTTTCCGTCACCCGGAGATTTCAGCAGGGAGTCGTCATCCAGATCGACTCCGGCCAGTCGCAGCATCTCGGCGATGCTGTCATAGGCGGTGGCCTGATCGTCGGAAAATTTCACTTGTGGCAAGGACATGGCGCGACCCTACAGGGCCGCGCCAGCCATCACCAGACACCAATTGTGCGACAGGTCCAGGCGCTTTGGGCGAACCGGGGCTGCTGCGCCTTGCCGAAGGCCGTGTTGAACCACATCCGCGACAATTCGCGTGAGATGCCCGCACGTTCGGCAACACGCATGCAATCCTCTGCCGAATAGGGCCACAACCCGACAGAGATCTGATCACGCCCGGTTCCTTCGGACCCCAGAATGACCGGGGATGACCCGATCAGGCGATAGATCCGCACCATCCGGGCGTCAAAAACCCCGGCGATGTGGGTCAGGCCGAAACCTTCCATGATCTCGCCACCGCTGAGCATGATCGCACCGGCGGTTCGCGGGCTGGCATCGCGGGACAGGCAGAACCGGGTGACTTCCCAGATCAACGGGCTACAAATCGGCGCGCCACCGGTCAGATGCCCAAAGATATCGTTGACCATGACGGGACCGGTGGTTGGCAGAACACGCATTGACCCGCCGTGACTGCCATCTTCTTCTTCCCAGATGACATAAAGGGGGTTCAGGTCGTCGTAGTTGTCCCGCTCCTCCCCCTTTTCATTGACGTGAACATCCCAGCCCAGCCGGGTTTTGAACTGGTCCGCCCGATCGCGAAACATGCCTTCGGCCAATTTCGGAAACTTGTGCAGTTCATCTGCGTAGACATAGCGCAACATAACGATTCCCCTCGTCGTTCACTTGAGAACAAAGGGGGTACAAAGCTATGGTTAAAATCCTGTCATCAGGGCGCGCGGGCGTTAAACCACTATTAATCCCCTGCTCATCGCGGTGGCGATGGCATGAGTGGTGTTCAGTGCCCCCAGCTTGAATCGGGCGCTTTCGATGTAGACACGCAATGTGTGCTCTGAAATCGACAGGGAATGCGCAACCTGAGCACGGTTGTAGCCCAGGGCCAGCAAGGTCATTGCGTCCACTTCCCGTGGTGACAATGCCCGGTTTGGTTCCGGATGCTGACCACTTTCGAATTCCAGCGCTTTTCGGTTGAAGTAATGCGCGATCAGGATCAGGTCTCGCCCATGCGCTTCAGTGAACCTGCTCCAGGTTTCGTCGTCACAGTTGTGGTTGGCCGTGAACAGCGCGAACTGGCCATTTGGACCCCGGATCGGGATGGAATAGCCCTGGTTTCCGACCCCGTGCTGCAAAGCGTCCTTCAGAAACGCTTTCTGCACCCTGCCCGACCAGTCCAGCTTCTTCCAATCAACAGGGTGGAAACGTTGGAAGCATCCCAAAATCACCGGGTCAATCCGATGATAGTTCCGCTCAAGATAGCGGTCCGCCCAGATGTCGGAATAGGTGGTGCACCCATATTGGTCCCCGGCGCCGTCTACCCAATGATAGATTATGTGATCAATACCCAGTCTGTCCCGGAGTGCGTCGGCAACCCGTTCGAGGTCTTCAAGCGTGCTGCTGTTGTCCAACTCCTCTAGGACCTGGTTCAAATCGACCTTCTTTCGCATGCGCGGGCGCCCGTACCTCTTTTTTACCAGACGCAATCTCGGCGGCCGCGATCAGCCTGGTGTCGTCAAGCTGTTCGGCCAGCACATTCAACCCGTTCGCAGCGGCGAAAGTTCTGAGGTCGGAAAGAACGTCCAGTATCCACTCATTATGCTGCATCAGACTCTCTCCGGAATGGTTAACGAAGGGTTAACACAACCATAGCATGAGCAGCTTTCCGAAAGATATTCACCGGTTTCCATTCCCCAAAAATAGCGAGGTATCTGAGGGCAAAGCTCTGGAACCATTCACCCGGGAATGGAAAAGAAAGCACCCGCGAGTCACTTGCGTGATTCGCGGGTGCTTTTCCTTGTGGCATTTCCGGATCAGCCGCGCGCGTCCAGAACTTCTTCGAGTGTGCGCAGCCCGGTGCGGGGCGATTGCACCAGAACCGACATATTGCCGGGCTTGTGCTCGTTGCGCATCATCTTCATGTGCGCCTCGGGCAGATCGGCCCAGGCGAACACCTCGGACATGCAGGGATCAAGCCGGCGTTCAAGCATCAGCTTGTTGGCTGCCGCCGCCTGTTTGAGGTGAGCAAAATGCGACCCCTGCAGGCGTTTCTGGTGCATCCAGATATAGCGCACATCAAAGGTCAGGTTGAAACCCGTGGTGCCTGCGCAGATAACGACCATGCCACCTTTTTTGCAGACAAAGGACGACACCGGGAATGTCGCTTCGCCCGGATGCTCGAACACCATGTCGACATTCACGCCCTTGCCGGTGATGTCCCAGATCGCCTTGCCGAACTTGCGGGCTTCTTTGAACCACTCTGCATATTCGGGCGTGTTGACTGTCGGCAGCTGGCCCCAGCAGTTGAAATCGCGCCGGTTGATCACGCCCTTGGCGCCAAGGCCCATGACGAACTCACGCTTGCTCTCGTCAGAGATCACGCCGATCGCGTTGGCCCCCGCGGTGT
The DNA here is from genome assembly GCF_059613285.1 of Ruegeria sp. BHSB058. Taxonomy (NCBI): domain Bacteria; kingdom Pseudomonadati; phylum Pseudomonadota; class Alphaproteobacteria; order Rhodobacterales; family Roseobacteraceae; genus Ruegeria; species Ruegeria sp. BHSB058. The sequence goes on from NZ_JBXWSF010000059.1 coordinate 19,142, forward strand.
TGATCAGCTGGATCGCATAGGACCCCAGACCGCCGGACGCACCCCAGACCAGAACGTTCTGACCCGGCTTCAGGTCGTGCGGCTCGTGACCGAACAGCATACGATAGGCGGTCGCCAGCGTCAGTGTATAGCACGCCGCTTCTTCCCAGGTCAGGTGCTTGGGGCGCGGCATCAACTGTTGCGCCTGAACGCGGGTGAACTGGCTGAACGAACCGTCCGGTGTCTCATACCCCCAGATCCGCTGGCTGGGTGAATACATCGGATCGCCGCCGTTACATTCCTCGTCGTCGCCATCGTCCTGGTTGCAGTGGATCACCACCTCGTCCCCGACCTTCCAACGCTTGACCTTGTCGCCGACGGCCCAGACGATTCCGGCGGCATCGGAACCGGCGATATGATAAGGTTGCTTGTGGCCGTCAAAGGGGCTGATCGGCTTGCCCAGAGCGGCCCAGACGCCATTGTAGTTGACCCCTGCCGCCATCACGAGGACCAGTACGTCGTGGCTGTCCAGTTGGGGAACGTCCACGATTTCCTGCTGCATCGCCGTATTCGGTTCGCCATGACGCTCTTTGCGAATAGCCCAAGCGTACATCTGCTTGGGCACATAGCCCATCGGAGGGATTTCGCCCATTTCGTAGAGGTCTTTTTCAGGCGCCTCGTACGACGCAATGCCGCTGTCGGTATCCAAAGCCATGATGGCCTCCTTCTTTCTATTCTGTTGCCGCAACGCAGAATCGCGGTTCTCAATGGATGAGATATTGGCCGCCGGGTAACAATGCAATAGATTTTCGGTATGTTTTTGAAATTTTATGACCCTGCGACTGCAGAAAGTTATTTCGCATGCGCGGCATTATCTGCATTACCCTTTGCAAAGAGATGTGCAATCGACTGTCCGTAGTAGAGAGTCAGGTCGCGCCGATCGACCGACGCCGAGATGATATCTCCGTTGCGCAGCAAAATGCGCCGATCTACCAACTGACCGATGGCAAACGCGACCGATCCGTTGATCTGGTCTGGCACCATACCTTGTTCCTCCATCATCCGTGTAACTTCGGACGTCAGTTCGGCTTCGTTCATGTCGCCGTTTTTTAGGATCAGCCAGCATGCCAATGGCCCCGGAACCACAGGAACGGCCGACCCGATCCGCTTCATCAGGTCGCGCGCCAGTTCCGTCGTCAGATCCTTAGGATGTTCCGCTCGAAACGCGGAAAGCGACAAGGGCAGGCCATAGCGTACCGAGGCCAACCCGAACCTCCGGTACCGCCCTGTCACACGACGCCAGACCTGTTTGAGCATCCATCCCGTGATAACGCCGATCCTTGCCCGGAACCGCCGTTCCTTGCGCGATGCGGCAGCGGTCAGAATGGTGTCTTCCAGCACCCGATCATAGTTCAGGGCGACGGGGACAAAGACGACATCCTTACCCCCCGCGTCGACCCCTTCGATAATGTATTTCAAAAGCCCCAACTTGGGGCGTCCCAGCCCGCCGGTCAGGCTCAGTCCTCCTTCGGGAAACATGGCTTGCGTCACCCCCGCCTCGGTGGCGTGGCGGACATAGGCGGCCAGAACCTGGCGGTACAGGTCGCTGCCCGATTTTCGCCGGATGAAATACGCGCCCATGGCACGGATCAAACCGCTGAGCGGCCAGACCCTGGCCCATTCGCCAACCGCATAAGACAGCGCCGAGTGTTCGGCGGCCAGATAGGTTATCAGCACATAGTCCATGTTGCTGCGGTGATTCATGACGAAAACGACTGTCGCATCCGGATCGATCCCGGCCACTGCCTGTTCGTCCTCGTACGTCATGCGCACATTGTAAAAGGCATTGCCAAGCATACGCGACGCCCGAATCGCAAAGCTGAAATAGGCGAAGGCGGAAAAAGAAGGTACGATCTCGCGGGCGTATCGGCGCGCCTGCTCGGATGCCACCGCTTCAGGAATTCCGGTTTCTTTAGCCTCTTGCTGTACGGCCCGCGCCACTTGCGGGTCATAGATCAGCCGCTGAATCATGTCATGCCGCCCCGCCAGCTTGAATGGCTGGATCGGGCGCTGCAGTTTTTTGTTCAGTCGTTCGACCGCTCGTTCCAACCTGCGCCGGAAAAACCAGCGCACGGAAGGAAACAGGAAATGAGATGCGAAAGTGACCGCCGCGAACAGCAGGATCAGGATAAAAAGCCAAAGCGGAAGTTCCACGGTTCGCGTCATGCCCGCACAGTGCCACCAATCAAACAGGGCCACAATCTTTAGAAACACCCGATGCCGCATTGCAGCGAATTGACATATCCCGAAAATTACGATTTAGAACGCTTTGACGAAATATTATTGCCCATTCAATGCGAGGCTCACCCATGACGCAGATGCAGAAAGACCGCCCCTGGCTCATCCGGACCTACGCCGGTCACTCCACCGCCAAGGCCTCGAACGCGCTTTACCGCAACAACCTGTCCAAGGGGCAGACAGGCCTTTCCGTGGCGTTCGATCTGCCGACGCAGACCGGGTATGACAGCGACCATACTCTGGCGCGCGGCGAAGTGGGCAAGGTGGGCGTGCCGATCTGCCATCTGGGGGACATGCGGGTGCTGTTCGACCAGATCCCTCTGGAACAGATGAACACGTCGATGACCATCAATGCCACCGCGCCGTGGTTGCTGGCGCTGTATATCGCGGCGGCCGAGGAACAGGGCGCCGACGTTTCCAAACTGCAGGGCACGGTTCAGAACGACCTGATCAAGGAGTACCTGTCGCGCGGCACCTATGTGTGCCCGCCGAAACCCTCGCTCAAGATGATCGCGGACGTGGCCGAGTACTGTTATACCAATGTGCCGAAATGGAACCCGATGAACGTGTGTTCCTATCACCTGCAAGAGGCCGGGGCCACGCCGGAACAGGAGCTGGCCTATGCGCTGGCAACGGCGATTGCGGTACTGGATGAGCTTAAGCCTCGCGTCCCTGCCGAGGATTTCCCGGCGCTCTGCGGCCGCATTTCATTCTTTGTGAATGCTGGCATCCGGTTTGTAACCGAGATGTGCAAAATGCGCGCCTTTGTCGATCTGTGGGACGAGATTTTGGAAAGCCGCTATGGCGTCAACGACCCGAAATTCCGCCGTTTCCGCTATGGCGTGCAGGTGAACTCGCTGGGACTGACCGAGCAGCAGCCCGAAAACAACGTCTATCGTATCCTGATCGAGATGCTGGCGGTGACCTTGTCGAAAAGGGCGCGCGCCCGCGCGGTGCAGCTGCCGGCCTGGAACGAAGCGTTGGGCCTGCCCCGGCCCTGGGACCAGCAATGGTCGATGCGGATGCAACAGATCCTGGCCTATGAGACCGACTTGCTGGAATATGGCGATTTGTTCGATGGGAATCCGGCCGTTGACGCCAAGGTCGAAGAATTGAAATCCGGTGCACGGGCGGAGTTGGGCAACCTCGACTCGATGGGCGGGGCGGTCGCATCGATCGAGTATATGAAATCGCGCCTTGTGGAATCAAACGCCGATCGCCTGAACCGGATCGAGCGCAATGAAACCGTTGTTGTCGGCGTCAACAGGTGGACCGAGGGCGAACCCTCGCCTCTGCAGACCGAGGATGGCGGGATCATGGTCGTCGACCCCGCGGTCGAGCAGGAGCAGATCGCCCGCCTGAACGCATGGCGGTCCGAGCGCGACGATACCGCCGTGACCGCCGCGCTTGCCGCGTTGCGCGATGCCGCCAAAACCGGCGCGAATGTCATGGAACCCTCGATTGCCGCCGCCAAGGCAGGCGTAACCACGGGCGAATGGGCCGAAGAGATGCGCAAGGCCTATGGCACCTATCGCGGCCCGACTGGCGTATCCGGCTCGGTCTCGAACAAGACCGAAGGATTGGACGATCTGCGAGCTGCCGTCGATGCGGTAAGCGATAAACTGGGCCGCCGCCTGAAGTTTCTTGTCGGCAAGCCGGGACTTGACGGCCATTCCAACGGCGCCGAGCAGATCGCATTCCGCGCGCGCGATTGCGGCATGGATATCACCTATGACGGCATCCGGCTGACACCCGAGGAAATCGTGATTTCTGCGGCTGAGGAAGGCGCGCATGTGATCGGCCTGTCGATCCTGTCCGGCAGCCACATTCCACTGGTCGAAGACGTGATGCAGCGTTTGCGCGCAGGAGGCCTGGGCCATATCCCCGTCGTTGTTGGCGGGATCATTCCTGACGATGATGCCAAAAAACTCGAAACCATGGGGGTAGCAAAAGTTTATACCCCAAAGAATTTCGAGTTGAACGCCATCATGGGTGATCTGATCACTTTGGTTGAAACGAAAGAGATTGCAGCGGAATAAAAAACTTCCCCACATTTTTTTCTAGCAGACAATAATAATTGCCCATATTAACGTAGTGCGCGCGAAAACGGCGCATCACGTTTGATCGGCAATTGTAGAAATGGAAAAATAATGGCTATCGACCTTGGCAAAATGTCCCGCAAGGAATTGTTGGAATTGCGCGGAAACATCGAAACCGCTTTGCAGGAGGCCGAGCAGCGGGAACGCCGTGAAGCCTTGGAAGCTGTCAAAAAAGCCGCCGCAGAGCACGGGTTTTCGCTCGCCGAGCTTACCGATGATGTGCGCCGCGTCGGCAAGGGCCCAAAAGCCAAAGCAAAATATCGCAATCCGGCAAACCCGGATCAAACGTGGAGCGGGCGTGGACGCAAGCCACAATGGGTGCATGATGCCCTCAAGGCAGGTGCGGATGTTTCCGATCTGGAAATTTGACCTGAACGGCGCTTTGAAATGACGATTCATATCGGTGCGGAAAAGGGCGATATTGCCGAAACGGTTCTTTTGCCCGGCGATCCTTATCGGGCGAAATGGGCCGCGGAAACGTTTTTGACCGACATCCGTCAGATCAACAATGTTCGCGGAATGCTTGGCTTCACCGGCACCTGGAAAGGAAATCGTGTTACATTTCAGGGTAGCGGCATGGGAATGCCGTCGTTGTCCATTTACGTAAATGAACTGATCCGCGACTATGGGGCAAAAACATTGATCCGTATCGGATCTTGTGGCGCCATGCAGGACAGCGTGAATCTTCGTGATATCATTCTGGCGATGACGTCGACGACACTGAGCACTCCGTCGCGAGGGATACTCCGTGAGCTCAACTTTGCCCCTTGCGCGGATTGGGGACTGTTGCAATCCGCTGCCAAGGCCGCCGAAACGAAGGGCACGCCAACGCACGTCGGCGGGATCTATTCGTCGGACGTCTTCTATGATGAACGCCCCGACCTGAACGAACAGATGGTTCGTCATGGCATCCTTGGGGTCGAGATGGAGGCCGCAGAACTTTACATTCTGGCAGCGCGCCACAAGTGCCGCGCACTGGCTGTTCTGACGGTGTCGGATCATCTGTTGACCGGTGCGGCCCTGCCTTCGGAAGATCGCGAAAAAAGCTTTGGCGACATGGTCGAGATCGCCCTGCATGCCGCGTTTCCCGATGCCGCCTGACCAGTGGATATCAACGCCAGAATTTATGGTTCAGCATACCTGAAACGCGACGCCGCCCAGAACGGGCGGCGTTTTCCTTAAGAACCGCAATGGCTCACATTTTCAGACTATGCCTGTACGTAAAAGTCATAGTTGTAGACAGTTGAAAACCCGATCTCTTCATAGACCGGTTTGCCCATATCCGTCGCCTGCAGAATAGAAGACGTGGCGCCGCGTTTCTTGCCTTCGGCCATGGCATGCAGCGTCATCGCCGTCCCGATTCCCTTGTTACGGAATTCCGGCAGGGTTCCGACGACAAAGACGCCCGCCAGACCATCCGCCATTCCCAGGGCGCTGGTGGCAACTGGCTTGCCATCAAGGATCCCAAGGTACCGCCATTGTTCGGTCAACGCCGAATCCGGAATCTGGCCTTCGCTTTCTGCCATCGCTTTGCAAGACGCCGGGTCAAGCTCGAACGCTTCGGCGGCCACCGCCGCCCAGTCGTGGCGCGCGGACTGCCCCTCGATCAGTTCGATCCTGAGGCCCTCGACTTTCGCACCCGGGTCGAATTCGGTCAGGTCGCAATGCATGGCGGGCTGCTGGCCCACAAGTTGCAGGCCCAGTTGTTCCAGCTTTGCCTTGACCGCCCCTGTCGCAGCAGAGGGGCAAATACGCCACAAGACAGGCGTGCCCTTGGCCGCAATGCTTTGTTGCGCCGCTGCAAAAACCTCGTCCAGCGCGTCCACATTCTGCCCGGTCACAAACACGTTGTTGAAAAGGAACAAAGGGATGTTCGAGTACATGAACACCGCATCCGAAAACTCGCGATACTCCCCCCCTGAAACACGGGCATACTCGCGCCAGTATGACGCACAGTTGGTGTCCATTCTTGTCGTGAACTCAAGATCCAGCGGCATATTCAAACCTTCCATCGTGAATAGTCTGGCGCCAGTGCAAACAATCCGCAACTGTCGCTGTTTTACAAATTTCGGCCAAGCGCCAAACAAAAAAGCCCCAAATGAAAATATCAGCAGGCCAATTGGATGTGGTGACGCCCTAAAGAAGCAACCTAGAGTTGTCATTTTCATATGGCAACTCTTATGTTTGGACATGTGCAGGTCTTGCACGAACTCCTGCAAAGGCTAAAATATGGCCATGTCCCCGTTCGCCCATATTCTGGCCCTTCCGGTGCGCGCCTATCGGTTGATTTTCAGCCCGTGGGTCGGGTTCAATTGCCGCTATCAACCGACCTGTTCGGCCTATGCTCTTGAGGCGCTGGAAAAACATGGCGCAGTCAAGGGAGCTTGGCTGGCCGCCAAGCGGATCGGGCGCTGTCATCCATTGGGAGGGACAGGATACGACCCGGTTCCGAACCATTCCGGAGACGAAACCAAGTAACGGCGACGCGCCGTAATTCTTGACCCTTCTGCATTCGGGCAGAACATTGGCATGGCGTTCCAGCCTCGCGAGGTCGCCATGTTTTCCAACGCCCGCTCTGATTTGCCCACACACGAGGTTCACAACCAACCGCCTGTTCGTGGCGATTGCAATCTGTGGGAAACCGATCCCGTCCTGCGCGAAAACATCACACATACGGGAGGGCAGGTTGAACCCTTGGCCAGATATGGCGGAACGATGGGTAGCGCAGAGATGCGCGAGGCCGGACGAGAGGCCAATCGCTCATTGCCGGAATTGTGCTTGTTTGACCGGGGTGGGCGGCGACTGGACGAGGTCCGGTTTCACCCCGCCTATCATCAGCTTATGAACACCAGCCTGTCCGCGGGCTATGCCGGTATCGCTTGGGGCCAACAGCCCGGCGGGCATGTGACCCATGCCGCCATGGTCTATCTCGCCAGTCAGGTCGAACCCGGACATTGCTGCCCGATGACGATGACCTATGCCGCCATTCCGGCCCTCGCGGCGAACCCTGACGTTGAAGCCGAGTGGAAACCGAAACTGATGGCGCGTGGTTACGATCCGTCGACCCGACCCATCGCCGCGAAGCAATCCGCAAC
>NZ_JBXWSF010000060.1:0-26407 GCF_059613285.1 Ruegeria sp. BHSB058
GCAAATCTCCAGATCCCGCTCCAGCCTTTTGTTGGAACGATGCACGATTTGATTGACCGCGAAAGGCGCGGCCGGTCTGTCGGGGTTGGCTTGGTTGTGGCGATCCAGTTCTTCGATGATTTGCTTCAACCAAACGTCCAGCAAAGGAGCTTCTCCCTCAGCCTCACGTGCGTTAAGTGCCGGGAATGATCCGATTATGCCAGCCTTGCACTGGGCAACCACAAGTTCGGGAACGGAAATTATGAACAACGGCGCGCCGATCATGGGTATCCGGAGCCCCCTCAATTGTACTGGCAGATGACCCTCCTTGCGTTTCCAAATCAAATCCTTCATTTTTCGACCTTAAACTTCAACTGCATTTTGCAACCCACTTGTTATCAATGATTTTTCGAAGATTCCTGGAGCGGACTTTACGTTGATACGGCCTGGAACGGGTATGACAGCGCCGGTTACGTAAGCTCCCTTGCCCATCGGCACCTCTCCCAACACCAAGCCAACATCGATGATCCGGGCGGGATCATCTACAAATGCCGATTTCTTGAGCATAGGCAAAAGCCTTTGGGTCAACTCGAACATCCCAGCCGCATTGACGGAGATGTGCTTTTCCCAAAGGTCATACAGAAACTGCCCCAAATGAGCGCCCCATGTTGTGCCTGCATTATTCACTAGAATATCAATGGATTGAACTCTTTCCTTCACTTCTTCACAAAGCATTGCAATGCCATCTCTGGCTCCCACGTCGCTTGCAAAACCGTCTGCCTGCCCGGACGCAACCAATGCGTCGAGTGCCTGTTCCGTGGCCTTGCAGGCCTCACCCTTTCTGGATGCATTCAATACGCTGGCCCCTGCCCGCACAAGCGCTTCTGTAGCCATACGGCCAATTCCCATCGCGCCACCAGTGATGAATGCCGTCTTTCCGTGAAGTGAAAACAGGCTTACGGGCGTCACAGTTTCCTCGATTTCACAGAATTCAGCAAACTTTGGCGCGCAAGTGTTAGGCATCACTTGGTTCTACTGAGATTGCGCCTAAGAATTGCATTTCGACACTTGGTTGACAATCATTCGGGCGCCTCCAAGACTTAACGTCATTTTTCAGGTTCGATACGGTGGAGGGCACGAAAGACCATGAAGGCAATGCTGAGTACCGTTCCGGGCGGGCCGGAAACACTGGAACTCAAGGAATTTCCGGATCCGGACCCCGGCAAGAGCCAGTTGCTGGTGCGCGTTCGTGCTGCCGGTGTGAATTTTCCGGACACTCTCATGATCCGAGACCTCTATCAGCTCAAGCCGCCTCGCCCCTTTGCACCAGGTGGCGAAATCGCGGGCGAAGTGATTGCAGTCGGCGACGCCGTTGAAGGGTTCTCTGTCGGCGACCGCATTCTGGCCCTTACAGGCTTTGGGGGGTTTGCCACGCACCTGGTCATAAAAGCGGAGGCTGCGATCAAGATTCCGGATGAAATGCCTTACGAAGATGCCGCCTGTTTCGTTTTCACTTATGGAACCTCTCATCACGCACTCAAGGACCGTGCTGCGCTTGGTGTGGATGAGACGCTGCTCATCCTGGGAGCAGCGGGCGGTGTCGGAGCGGCAGCCATCGAACTTGGCAAGGCGGTGGGTGCACGTGTCATCGCTGCCGTCTCATCTGAGGAGAAGGCGGCGTTCTGCCGCCAGATTGGCGCAGACGAAACGCTGATCTATCCACTGGAATTGGACAAGGAGGCGCAAAAGGCACTTTCGACGGAAATCAAGCGTCTGGCAGACGGTGAGGGCGTTGACGTTGTTTACGACGCAGTAGGCGGCGGCTATGCCGAGCCGGCCTTGCGCGCGATGGCATGGAAAGGGCGCTATCTGGTAATTGGTTTTCCTGCGGGTATTCCCAGCATTCCATTGAATCTGCCGCTGCTCAAAGGAGTTTCAATCATTGGCGTATTCTGGGGCGCATCAGTGTTTCGCGAACCACAAAGGCATGCACAAAACATGTGTGATCTGTTGCACCTCTATTCTGAAGGGAAGATCAAACCAAAAATCAGCGCTCGAATACCTTTGGATCAGGCCGGGAAGGCATTGGAACTGATGCAGAATCGTAAAGTGTTGGGGAAGGTCGTCATCACAATGGACTGAGCGGCCCATGGGCAAAACCGGCCGATTTGAGCTCAAAAGAAAACGGCAGGCAGGAAGCCCGCCGTTTCCATTGACTATAGTATTTTAACTGGCAGCGCGCTTGTTCCGGTCGCGGCGCAGATTTGTCAGTTCCTCCGCCACAAGGAAGGCCAATTCCAGTGACTGGCTGGCATTCAGGCGCGGGTCGCAGGCTGTGTGATAGCGATCCGAGAGGTCCTCTTCGGTGACAGCCCGAACACCGCCAATGCATTCGGTGACATCGAGACCGGTCATCTCAAAATGTACGCCACCGGGAATGGTGCCTTCGGATTGATGAACACCAAAGAAATCCCGTACTTCGCGCAGAACCGCTTCGAACGGGCGAGTCTTGTAGCCGGTCGCCGACTTGATCGTGTTGCCGTGCATCGGGTCGCAGACCCATGTCACCTTGGCGCCTTCTTCTTTCACAGCTTTGATCAATCGCGGAAGATGTTCACCCGCCTTACCGGCGCCGAAGCGTGCGATCAGTGTTAGTCGACCCTCTTCGTTGTCGGAGTTCAGCTTTGACATCAGCACTTTGAGATCCTCGGCAGTCGTGGTCGGGCCGCATTTCAACCCGATTGGGTTCAATACGCCGCGGCAGAATTCCACATGCGCGCCGTCGGGTTGGCGAGTGCGGTCGCCGATCCAAATCATGTGGCCGGAACCCGCCAACCAGTTACCAGATGTCGAGTCGAGACGTGTCAGTGCCTCTTCATATTCCAACAACAGGCTTTCGTGGCTGGTATAGAACTCCACGGTCGAGAATTCATGGGTGGTGTCGGCGGTTATTCCGGCGGCCTCCATGAAGTCGATCGTGTCCTGAATGCGATCCGCAATCTCGGAGTACTTCTGAACATCCTGATCGTCGGTGAATCCCAAAGTCCAGGAATGCACGCGGCTCATGTCAGCAAACCCGCCCGTCGAAAATGCACGTAGTAGGTTCAGCGTGGCCGCTGCCTGAGTAAAGGCCTGCAGCATCTTTTCCGGGTTCGGAATGCGTGCTTCGGGTGTGAAGGCCAATTCGTTGATGATATCACCACGATAGCTGGGCAGTTCAACACCATCGACAACTTCGGTCGGCGCACTGCGTGGTTTGGCGAACTGTCCGGCCATCCGCCCCACCTTGATAACCGGGACCTTGGCGCCATAAGTCAGCACCATCGCCATTTGCAGCATGACCTTGAAAGTGTCACGGATAGCATCGGCACTGAATTGCTCAAAGCTTTCGGCGCAATCGCCGCCCTGAAGCAAAAAGGCTTCGCCACGTCCCGCAGCACCGAGATGTTGTTTCAGACGCCGCGCCTCGCCGGCGAAAACCAGCGGCGGATATTTGGAAAGCTGCGCCTCAACCTTGGCCAGTGCGGCCGGGTCGGTATAGTCGGGCATCTGAACCCGCGGCTTGCTGCGCCAGTTCGATTTTTGCCACTCGGTCATAGCTTGGTTCTCCGCTGAGGTATTTCAGGGGGCCTCTATACAAAAAGCCGAAACAAGTGACCATATCTCTTTTGCGCCTCTTGACGACGCAAACAAGCTCTGAGCATGTTGGCTGCCATATTCGCAAGAACTCGTCATACGTGCGAAACATCGGAATCAAGGACAGTCCGCAATGCAAGAGCAACGCCAAGTTGTCGAAGTGGAAAACACGCCGGCCAAACCGCGCCGCTATATCTTTGTGTTGCTGGACAAGTTTTCGATGCTGTCGTTTGCGTCGGCGCTGGACAGCCTGCGCATTGCAAATCGGATGGCGGACAAGGCACTATATGTCTGGCAATTGGTAGGTGAAGGCGGTGAGGTTGCATTGTGTTCGGCGGGCACATCCTTCAATCTGGACGATGATCTGGGCGATCTGAATCGGGAAGACGTGGTTTTGGTCTGCGGCGGCGTGGAAATCCAGAAAGCGGCAACCAAAAAGATGCTGAACTGGCTTCGGCGCGAAGCGCGCAAGGGGATACGCATCGGGGGCCTGTGTACCGGTGCCCACGTTCTTGCAAAAGCGGGTCTTTTGGACGGCAAACGCGCCACGATCCACTGGGAAAACGCGGACAGTTTTACCGAAGAGTTCGAGAATGTCGAGCTGACGAAATCCGTGTTTCTGGTCGACGGCAACCGGATGACGACCGCTGGCGGTACGTCGTCTATCGACCTGATGTTGAAACTGATTGCCGATGATTTCGGAGAGGAACTGGCCAACGCCGTGGCGGATCAGATGATCTATTCCTCGATCCGCACCGATCAGGACACGCAACGCCTGTCCACCCCAACCCGGATCGGTGTGCGCCACCCGAAACTGAGCCAGGTTATCCAGATGATGGAAAAGAACATCGAGGAGCCGATTTCACCCTCGGTTTTGGCGCGGGATGTCGGCATGTCGACACGCCAGCTGGAACGCTTGTTTCGCCGTTACCTGAACCGTTCGCCCAAACGGTATTACATGGAGTTGCGCCTGCAAAAGGCGCGCAACCTGCTGATGCAGACCGATATGAGCGTGATTAACGTGGCGCTGGCCTGCGGATTTGCCAGCCCGTCGCATTTCTCCAAATGCTACCGGGCGCACTACAACACGACGCCGTATCGCGAGCGGGGAACCCACGCGTCGCGATTGTCGATCTGAGGATCAGTCGGACGACATTCGATAAACTGCCCCCTGTCCAACTGAGATGAACCAGATCGACCCATCCGATGACTCGACGATATCGCGAACCCGATTGGTCTGAGGGCCTTTGATCTGCTCGACTTCTCGCAGCGGGTTTCCAGCCAGTCGTGAGATATAGTCGAACTTCAGCGAACCAACGAAAATACTACCCTTCCACTCGGGCCAGAGCTTTCCGGAATAGACCATCAAGCCTGACGGGGCGATGGATGGGTCCCAATAGAACGCGGGCTGCTCCAGCCCTGCCTTTGCGCTGCCTTCACCAATTTTAGCACCGGAATAATGCGTGCCATAGGAAATCACCGGCCAGCCATAGTTCGCGCCTTTCCTGATTAGATTCACCTCATCACCGCCCTTGGCGCCATGCTCGGACGTCCACAGGTTGCCCTGCAAATCTAGCCCGGCACCCTGCGGGTTGCGATGCCCATAAGTCCAGATCTCGGAGCGTATGCCGGGATTTCCGATAAACGGATTGTCATTCGGAACTGACCCGTCTCTATTTATTCGGATGATCGACCCATTGTGGTTCGAGCGGTCCTGGGCCGAGGGGCGGTCACCTCGTTCGCCCAACGTGACAAACAGTGTTCCGTCTGCTGCCTCAACGACACGGCTGCCAAAATGCCGCCCGCCACTGGCTCCGGGCGCTGCTTCGAAAATCGTGCGCACATCGGTCAGTGACTGGCCGTCCTCACTAAGTCTTGCAACCGCCAGCGCGGTCCCTGCTCCATCTTTCTGGGGCTTGGAATAAGTCAGGAGTATCTCGTGCGTTTCGGCGAAGTCCCGTGGAATGGTGACATCCAGCAAACCACCTTGCCCTGATGCAAATACCTTGGGCACGCCCTTTATCGGCATCATCTTTTGATCTTTCGCATAAACAAGACTGCCGTCACGCTCGGTCACGAGCACTCCGCCATCGGGCAAAAGGCCAATAGCCCAAGGCGTATCCAGCCCGGAAATCGCTTTGGTCGTAACTACGGCTCCGACGCTTGTATTCAGCGAGTCGGCATTGGCCTCCGAGAACGGCCACACGAATAAGAGAATCAACATTGAAAGCCGCAGCATATCGACCTCCGATCTCAGGGAAATGGGTGCGAAATTCCATCAAACCTTATGAAATCAAATAGGTTACGCCCAGCAAAAGCACAATTTCGTTAGGACTTTTCTTTTCACCACAGCTTGCCTAGGGTCTCTTCCAGAACGATCACGTTCCAACAAGGGAGTAACCTTATGAAAAAGCTGCTAACTGCTACCGCAGCAACTGCACTTATGGCCGGCGCGGCAATGGCCGAAGACGTTAAGATCGGTGTCATCCTAGGCTTTACAGGGCCTATCGAATCATTGACGCCCTCAATGGCCGATGGCGCTGAACTGGCAATGAAGGAAGTTACCGACAGTGGCCTTCTGCTGGACGGAGCAACCGTAACCTCCGTACGTGCCGACTCGACTTGCGTCGACGCAGGCGCCGCGACAGCCGCGGCAGAACGTCTGGTCACTTCAGACAAAGTCGACGGCATCATGGGTGCGGACTGCTCCGGTGTGACTGGTGCGATTCTGTCAAACGTCGCGGTTCCGAATGGTATCGTCATGATCTCTCCCTCGGCGACCTCGCCGGCATTGTCGGACGCGGAAGACAACGGTCTGTTTTTCCGCACCGCACCGTCCGATGCGCGCCAAGGCCAGGTCATGACAGATATCCTGTTGGAAGAAGGCATAAACAATGTTGCGTTGACCTACACCAACAACGACTATGGCAAAGGTCTGGCCGACAGCTTCCAGCAAGCGTTCGAAGCGGCTGGCGGAACGGTTACCATCTCGGCAGCGCATGAAGACGGTAAGGCGGACTATGCCGCCGAAGTCGGCGCACTCGCCGCTGCAGGTGGCGATCGCTTGGTCGTGGCCGGTTATGTTGACCAAGGTGGCTCGGGCATCGTGCGTGCAGCCATCGACTCGGGTGCATTCGATACATTCCATTTTCCCGACGGGATGATCGGCGCCAAGCTGGAAGAAAACTTCGGCGACGAGATCGACGGATCGACCGGTCAACATCCGGGCACCGACAGCCCCGGTGTTGCCAAATATGAGGAACTGGTAGCAGGCGCGTTCGATGCGACCTCGCCCTTCACTCCTGAAGCTTATGATTCCGCTGCGCTGATCATGCTGGCGATGCAAGCGGCGGGTTCCAAGGATTCGTCGGTGTACAAAGAGCACGTTCTGAATGTTGCAAATGCACCGGGTGAAAAAATCTATCCTGGTGAACTGGCGAAAGCGCTTCAGATCATCAAGGATGGTGGCGACGTCGATTATGTCGGTGCAACAGCAGTTGAACTGATTGGACCCGGCGAAAGTGCAGGCAACTATCGCCAGATCGTCCTTGACGGCGGTAAGATCACTACCGCCAAGTACCGCTGATCTTGCGGATCATTTGAACAGTGAACAGCCCGGGCCTTGTACCCGGGCTGTTTCAATGACAAAAGACCGCACCTCTTACGGGGATGGGGCAACAAACAACAGGGCCGCAAGATACTGCGGCTAGGGGAAAACATGATCGTCGTCGAGGACGTGCACAAGCACTTCGGTGGTTTCCACGCGGTGGACGGAGCATCGCTGGAAATCGAAAAAGGCTCTATAACCGGGCTGATTGGCCCGAACGGGGCGGGAAAGACCACTCTTTTCAATGTTATTGCCGGTGTGTTGCCGCCAACAAGCGGCAAGGTCACGATGGATGGCGAGGATATTACCGGTCTGCCCCCGCATGAGTTGTTCCACAAGGGATTACTGCGCACCTTTCAGATCGCACATGAGTTCTCTTCGATGAGCTGCCGAGAAAACCTGATGATGGTTCCTGGAGGCCAATCGGGTGAAACCCTTTGGAACACCTGGTTTGGACGCAAGCGGATCGCGGACGAGGAGCGCGCCTTGCGCGCAAAGGCTGACGAGGTGCTGGAGTTTCTGACCATCGAGCACCTGGCGGACCACAAGGCCGGGCAGGTTTCGGGTGGACAGAAAAAGCTGCTGGAGCTTGGCCGCACCATGATGGTTGACGCCAAGATCGTATTTCTCGACGAAGTAGGCGCCGGTGTGAACCGGACACTTCTGAATACCATTGGCGACGCGATCGTGCGCCTGAATAAGGAACGCAACTATACATTTGTGGTGATCGAACACGACATGGATTTCATCGGGCGGCTTTGCGATCCGGTGATTTGCATGGCCGAAGGAAAAGTTTTGGCCGAGGGTACGCTGGAAGAGATCAAGGCCAATGAACACGTAATCGAGGCCTACCTCGGCACCGGTTTGAAGAACAAGGACAAACTGGAGGCCGGTGCATGAGTGACAATCCCTATCATGAGGATCGTGGAAACAAAGATGCATCGATTACCAACTCGAAAGGTGTTGGATCCATGACCCCGGCTCACCGGCACAGCGGACCGACTTCCAAGGTCGGTGGCGGCCCGTTTCTCATAGGCGACATGATGACGGGCGGTTATGGAAAGGGTCCTGATATCCTGCATGATTGCACCATCGCGGTCGACAAGGGAGAGATCGCGGTCATTGTCGGCCCGAACGGAGCTGGCAAGTCAACCGCCATGAAAGCGGTGTTTGGAATGCTTGACGTACGTTCTGGTACAGTTCGGCTGGATGGCGAGGACATTACCCAACTCACCCCGCAGGACCGAGTGGTCAAGGGTATGGGATTTGTTCCGCAAACCTCGAACATCTTCACGTCGATGACGGTGGAAGAGAATCTGGAAATGGGCGCTTTCATCCGCACTGATGATTTCACGGACACGATGGAGCAGGTTTACGACCTGTTTCCGATCCTGAAAGAAAAGCGCCATCAGGCGGCCGGAGAACTCTCGGGAGGCCAGCGTCAGCAGGTGGCAGTCGGTCGTGCCCTGATGACCAAACCCAAGGTGTTGATGCTGGATGAGCCCACCGCGGGTGTCTCTCCGATCGTGATGGATGAGTTGTTCGACCGAATTATCGAGGTCAGCCGAACCGGATTGCCCATTCTGATGGTCGAGCAGAATGCGCGACAAGCATTGGAAATCGCCGATAAAGGTTATGTGCTGGTGCAAGGCCGGAATGCTTATACCGGAACCGGCCAGGAGCTTTTGGCGGACCCCGAAGTAAGGAAATCCTTCCTCGGCGGGTAAGCGTTCGCTTTGTTTGATGTATCGCCATTCAAGTCTCTCTTTGGCCCAAAAAGCGGATTAATTCTGCCGTAATCCTTTTCTACGCGAGAGTATGCCGCCGGGGTCAAGTCGGTCGGCAGGTTAAGCTCGGAAAGACCTCGATACGTCCAATTCTCGAGACTTTAGTAACGGTCATTCAGAGTTGTTCAGCTCACAAAAAAGAGAAACGAATGAAAACCACAGCGACGCTTTCTGCCGCCTTTGTATTTTGTGCAACTATGGGGGCAGCCCAGGATCAGCATTTTCTATGCATATCTGAAATCGACGGATCGGAAATGATGTTGGTTAAACCCGCATCCGGAAACGATGGCGAAATGAAAAGCCAGAACATAAATGGTCCCGCAAAGGTTTTTCCGGGACTCGGCAACGTTACATTCATGTATGCTGACGAGAATACTGTCGTGACCCTGTTCGTCAAACATGCGGATTTGACATATAATCTCTCCATGCGGCGCCCAACAATCTCCAGCGACCGCGGACAGTGCGAGGCGGTTGCCTCCTAAGATTTTGCTCTCGAAGAACGCACCCTGAAAGATTCCGAGTGTTCCCTTTATCCTAGTTGCCCACGGATTGTTTTCCTGTTGCGAGGAGCGACAGGAAAACATTAGATTTTAATCAGTTACCCTGTTTTTTCACATCGAATAAAGCGTTCGTGACCACGTCACGTTTACCACTTTTCGGTCACATTTCCTTCCTACGTCACTTTAGATTGGTTGCCAGTGCCAAGGCGAAAATCAGGTTTCAGATGCAGCCAGGGTCAGTTCGGGTTTTGGCGACATCTTCAAGCGATGAAAGGCGAGTTATGAAATACCTACCCCTGTTAGCTGCTTCGATTCTGTTTCCAAACTATGGATTTGCCCTAAGCGACTCTCTTGGTGGAGCGGATTTCGTTGTCAATTGCGTTTCGGATCGAACCGGTGGCGCAGTGACGCTCGCTAGGTCCGGAGAGTCAAAGCAGGGTTTCATCATTACCGAGGAAATCCAGGGCGAAGCTACAATTCACTCGGGCCTCAATTCGCTGACATTTCTACATATCATGGGCAAGGACGTCGTCACTTTTGTCGTCAATTTTGACAGCCTGACCTTTGATCTGACGGTAAATGGTCCCCATGCAAATCAGGATCAGGGCCAGTGTGAGGATCCTTTCGGATAATTCCTACCCACTCCAGTCTGAGTGCATGAGAATTACGTTGAAAAAGAGGGGACAAGCTGTTGTACGTCCCCTAATTGCCGTGCCATAAAACCGCACCCAGACTGTGAGAAGGACCAATGGATCTACTCAACGCGCTCGTTGCGCTTTCAAACTTTGTCATCGTGCCTGCGGTAGCCTACGGCAGCCAGTTGGCGCTTGGGGCGCTTGGGGTCACTCTGATCTACGGAATCCTGCGGTTTTCCAACTTCGCCCATGGAGACACAATGGCGTTCGGCACGATGATTGCCGTGCTCGTGACGTGGTGGTTGCAAAGCATCGGCGTCGCCTTAGGACCGTTGCCCACCGCTCTGCTGGCCCTACCCGTTGCCATTCTCGGATGCATGGTGCTTTTGCTGATCACGGACAAACTGGTCTATCAGTTCTACCGTGAACAAAAGGCCAAGCCAGTGATCCTCGTGATCGTGTCGATGGGCGTCATGTTCATCATGAACGGTCTCGTCCGGTTCATCATCGGACCAAACGACCAGAATTTCCTGGACGGCGAAAGGTTTCTGATTTCAGCTCGGGACTTCAAGCAATTGACCGGCCTCAACGAAGGTCTGGCCATCAGGACAACTCAGGGCATCACGGTAGTGGTCGCCGTGATTGCGGTCGTTCTGCTGTTCTGGTTTTTGAACAAGACACGTACCGGCAAGTCCATGCGCGCCTATTCAGACAACGAGGATCTGGCCTTGTTGTCCGGGATCAACCCCGAGCGTGTGGTCATGTATACGTGGCTGATCGTTGCTGCTTTGGCCACAACCGCCGGTGTTCTTTATGGCCTCGACAAAAGTTTCAAGCCTTTCGTGTACTTCCAACTGCTTTTGCCAATCTTCGCCTCGGCTATTGTCGGAGGCTTGGGCAACCCTCTGGGCGCGATCGCGGGCGGATTTATCATCGCATTTTCCGAGGTGACGATCACTTATGCATGGAAGAAAGTGCTGTCCTATCTCACCCCAGAAGGGCTTGAGCCTTCGGGACTCGTTCAGCTTTTGTCGACCGACTACAAATTCGCAGTCAGTTTCGTGATCCTGCTGATCGTGCTGTTGTTCAAACCTACCGGGCTGTTCAAGGGGAAAGCGGTATGAGCGAACCCGTAAAAAACACTCTTTTTTTCTTTCTGGTTGCAGGGTTGATTCTATTGACCGGCGTGATGCAAAGCTGGAACTCAGCGGTGCTGATCCTGAACATGGGTCTGATCTCCGCTATCATGGCGATCGGAGTGAACCTGCAATGGGGTTTTGCCGGCCTCTTCAATGTTGGTATCATGGGATTTGTCGCACTCGGCGGACTTGCGGTTGTCCTGATTTCAACTGACCCGACACCGGGCGCATGGAGCGCAGGCGGAGCCGGGATTGTTCTTGCGTTGATTCTGGGCGCGCTAACCGTTGCCGCGGGCGTATTCATCACTAGAAAAATGCCAAAGGGCAAGGCACGTTCCCTGACCGTTGTCGCTATTCTTGTGATAGGCTTCATTGCCTACCGGGCCGTATTTGATCCTAACGTCGCCGCAGTCGAAGCAATAAATCCGGCTGCGGCGGGCAATATCGGCGGCCTCAGCCTTCCAGTATTGCTGGCTTGGCCAGCGGGCGGGCTGCTAGCGGCAGGCGCAGCCTGGCTGATTGGCAAGACCGCGCTGGGCTTGCGGTCCGACTATCTGGCGATTGCCACGCTTGGTATTGCGGAAATCATCATCGCCGTCCTCAAAAACGAAGACTGGCTCGCTCGCGGCGTAAAGAATGTGATCGGTCTTCCGCGCCCGGTCCCGTATGAGATCGATCTTCAAAATGATCCGGGATTTGTTGAACAAGCGGTGGGGTTTGGGCTTGATCCGGTGACCGCATCGACGCTCTACGTCAAACTGGGCTATTCCATCTTGTTTCTTGGCGTTTTGCTGGTTCTTCTGTGGATGGCCCAAATGGCCCTCAAAAGCCCGTGGGGCCGGATGATGCGCGCCATTCGCGATAACGAGGTCGCCGCCGAAGCGATGGGCAAGGCCGTCACCCGTCGCCACTTGCAAATTTTTGTTCTGGGTTCGGCAATCTGCGGTATTGCCGGCGCGATGATGACAACGCTTGACGGGCAGTTGACACCTGGCACCTATCAGCCGCTTCGCTTTACTTTCCTGATCTGGGTGATGGTGATCGTGGGTGGATCGGGCAACAATTTTGGCGCGGTTCTTGGCGCCATGCTGATCTGGTTCCTTTGGGTGCAGGTCGAACCGATTGGCCTATGGGTCATGCAGGTTATCACGTCCGGTCTGCCTGAAGGCAGTGGTCTGAGAGAACACCTTATCGACAGCGCGGCACATATGCGGCTGCTGACAATGGGGGTTATCCTGCTACTGGTTCTCAGGTTCAGCCCAAGGGGGCTGATCCCGGAACACTAATTTTAGGGAACGGCTTTGGCATGATTTCACGAGCCGTTCGCAAAATTGCCTCACAAAAGACCCACCCTGGATCCTATCGGAGAGGATCTGAAGTCCAAATGATAAGGAACGAAATGAAACCTGTCCGCTCGACAATCGCAATCTCAGCGATTTCACTGATCTTGACCGCCTGTTCCATCGATCCGCGTGCGCACGAATCCGACCCGGTCAAGGTCACCACATCCAAGGGTGTTGTTACCTGCCAACTCTACAAACATAACCAAGTACTCTGGGACCGTGCGATCGATGCACCCGCTGGCATGTCTATCCAAGAGGCCGACAACTATTGCATTGCCGAGGGCAACCGCCGTCTCAAAGGTTAGTCGCAATATGCTGATTATGAAAAGGCGGTGTGACCCGACCACCGCCTTTTTCCTTCGATCACCGCCCTTTGAACAGACTTCCCAAAATTCCACGAACTATCCGGCGGCCCGTCGTGCCTTTCATCTCTTTAATCACCGCTTCGGTCAGGGCCGAGGTAAAGGTGTCCTTTCTCCGAGGTGTTTGAATCCGAGCCGACGACCGGCTGACTCGTTTTCCGGAATAACGTCGCGCTGCGGAAAACTCACGGGCGGTGGCATTTTCTGTCTCGGCTTCAGTTTCTGCCTGTTCAGCTTCTTTAGCGGCGATTTTCGAGCGTTTGGCTAACATTTCATAGGCAGAATTTCGGTCGATCAAAGTGTCGTATTTTCCCGCCATATCAGAGGTCGCCATAATCTCGGCTCGCTCCTTGCCGTTGATAGGCCCCAGTTGAGACCCAGGAGGTCGGATCAGCGTGCGTTCGACCATTCCCGGCACGCCCCTTTTCTGAAGCATCGATGTAACCGCCTCGCCGACACCAACTTCTCGAATGGCTGTTTCCGTTTCGAAGGTGGGGTTTTCTCGATAGGTTTCTGCAGCCATGCGAAGGTTTTTTCGGTCTTTGGCCGTAAATGCCCGTAATGCGTGTTGGACGCGGTTTCCAAGCTGACCAAGGATATCTTCGGGAATGTCGGCCGGATTCTGGCTGACGAAGTACACACCGACGCCCTTGGACCGGATCAGGCGTGCGACCTGTTCGACCTTGTCCACAAGAACTTTTGGCGCATCGTCAAACAGCAGATGTGCTTCGTCGAAGAAAAAAACAAGTTTCGGTTTTTCCGGGTCACCCACCTCGGGCAACTCTTCAAACAGTTCACTCAAAAGCCATAACAAGAACGTCGTATAAAGCCGGGGCGCCGCCATCAGCTTGTCCGAGGCGAGGACGTTGACCACACCTTTTCCGGTTGAATTGGTTCTCATCAAGTCGGCGAGTTGAAGTGCCGGCTCTCCAAACAGCCTTGTACCGCCCTGATTGTCGAGAACCAGAATCCGACGCTGAATGGCGCCAACAGAAGCTGGAGAGATGTTGCCGTATCGCAAGGAAAGCTCCGACCGGTTTTCGCCGATCCACACAAGCAAAGCTTGCAGGTCTTTCAGATCGAGCAACGGCATGCCCTCTTCGTCGGCCAAGCGAAACGCGATGTTCAGGATACCTTCCTGCGCTTCGGTCAGCTCCATTAATCTGGATAGCAGGAGAGGGCCCATTTCAGTCACAGTGGTTCGGACTGGATGTCCCTGTTCGCCGAAAAGATCCCAGAACGTAACGGGGCAAGCCTCATAGGCGAAGCCGCCGTAACCGATGCGCTCGGCCCGTTCCGTGAATGCGTGATGTAATTGGTGATCCTGTGACCCTGCCTTTGCCAGTCCCGAAAGATCACCCTTCACATCTGTCAGAAAGACAGGCACGCCAGCTGCAGAAAAACCCTCGGCAAGGATCTGTAACGTCACTGTTTTTCCGGTTCCTGTCGCCCCGGCGATCAGGCCGTGACGATTGGCGTATTTCAATGACAATTCTTGCGGCAGCTCATAGTTTTTTCCTGCTCCGCCCAGAAAAATCGTTTCACTCATTCGACTTATGCCTCAATCCTGTGCCAATACAGCGTCAGCATACAAAGTTAACCTTTGACTGCGATAGTTTTTTCGTCGCCGGTCCACGTCGGATGTGGCGGCGGTTTTCCTCCCTGTTGACTGGTCGTGCCCTCGGGCACGGCTCTTTTCTTGAACATGACAAGTATTCCCCTGATTTCACGCGCTTATTTGCGTCCAAAAAAATGTTGGGTTACCTGTTGACCCGTGGCCCCCGCTCTCGTAACGTCTGCGACATAACTAAGTCGGCCAGTCCGGCGGGGAGACAAATTGGAAAAGGGAGCCCAAATATCGGCTCCCTTTTTTTGGCCCGAATGCATTCAGATCATGCTCCCGGCGGTTTCCTGACCAGTATACGTTCAGATCCTCCAATTCCCACTGACACCGCGCAATGGGCGTGATAGGGATGGCCAAAACCGTAACTAAATTGAGTGAGGCATTCATGATCAAAACGCTAACGCCACTGGCGGCTATCGCAATCGCCATGTGGGCGGGTATCGCCACTGCGCAAGACACCAGCTCCGATTCAGAGAGTACTAGTGAACAAACGGGAAATGAGTCGCTTGATCTTGGCCAGCCGGTTAATACCGAGCCGCAGTTGGGTCAGCGATATCCGACTGAAAAGTTCGGCGACTGGGACATGGCCTGCATCAAGACCCAAGCCGAAAAAGACCCCTGTTCGCTTCTGCAAATCCTAAATGGACCCCAAGGCAGCCCGATGGCAGAGGTGTCCCTGTTCCGCCTGCCCGAAGGCCAGGTTGCCGTTGCGGGCGCTACCGTGGTGGTTCCACTTGAAACCCTTTTGACCGCCCAAGTGACTATCTCGATTGATGGGGCGCCGGGCAAGCGGTACGAATACTCCTTTTGCAGCCCGGTGGGGTGCATCGCCAGGATTGGCTTGACCCAAGCGGATATCGACGCAATGAAAAAGGGATCCAAGGCTACGATTTCATTGGTCCCTGCCCCAGCACCCGATCAAGTTATTTCGCTGGACTTGTCGCTTAACGGCTTCACGGCGGGCTTTGACGCCGTCGAAGTTGTTCCGAACTAAGATCGGATATGTTTCTGGAATGGTCACCGAACAAAGTTTTCGGTGGCCATTTTTCAGACTTTGCGTAGCGCCAGTACCGCGTTCATCCCGCCAAAGGCAAACGCGTTGGAAAGGGCCACGTCGACCTTTGCTTCGCGCGCCACGTTTGGAACCACATCCAAAGCGCATTCCGGATCAGGTTCCTCGTACCCGATTGTTGGCGCTATGATCCCGTCGCGCAGCGCCATGATGCAGGCCAAAAGCTCCACCGCCCCCGTACCCCCGATCAGGTGTCCATGCATGGATTTGGTTGACGAAATCATCAAACTGTCCGCCTGACGACCAAAAACGTCTGCCACTGCGGCACATTCGGTTTTGTCGTTTGCGGCGGTTCCGGTACCGTGCGCGTTGATATATCCAACGTCGCTTGCGTTAATACGGGCATCTGCCAGCGCCCCAGCCATAGCGCGCGCTGCCCCGTGCTTGCTGGGCATGACGATATCTGCGGCGTCTGACGACATTGCAAAACCAATTACCTCTGCCAGAACGTCGGCCCCTCGTGCTTTTGCGCGGTCGTAGTCTTCGAAAACAAAGATGCCGGCCCCTTCGCCTTGCACCATTCCGTTCCGGTTCGCACTGAACGGACGGCAGGCATCCTTGGACATGACGCGCAAGCCCTCCCAGGCCTTTACCCCCCCAAAGCACAGCATTGATTCAGATCCACCCGTCACCATGGCCGGTGCTGCACCGCTGCGTACCATCTGAAACGCCAACGCCATTGCATGATTGGACGATGCGCAGGCTGTCGACACGGTGAAACTCGGCCCCTTGATGTTGTATTCCATGGACACATGGCTGGCAGCGGCATTGTTCATAAGCTTTGGCACAACAAACGGATGTACGCGATTCTTGCCGTCTTCATAGACTGAGCGGTAGTTGTCGTCCCAAGTGGACACACCACCACCTGCAGTTCCCAATACAACACCGGACCGATGGGCGGTGTCGCCATGGAATTCGATCCCAGATTGTTCGATGGCCTCTTTCGCCGCGGTCAGAGTAAATTGAGTGAAACGGTCATATAGCGTCATTTGCTGTCGGTTGAACCGGCCCTCGGTATCAAATCCGCGCACCTGACCACCGATCTTGATCGCCAGACGATTTACGTCGCGAAAATCCAATTCCCCAATGCCGCAGCGCCCTTCGCGCATGGCTTCGAGAGTTTCAGAGACCGAGTGCCCCAACGAATTGATAGTGCCAGCCCCGGTAATGACGACGCGCTTCATAACCGTCGTCAAACCTTTTCCGCGATCAGTTTTTCGATGCCCGAAATGATTGCAGCGACATTCGAGATATCAAAATCTCCGGCCGTCGGTTCGTTTGCATTAAACGGGATCGAAATGTCGAACTCTTCCTCGATGGCAAAGATGCTTTCGACCAATCCAAGGCTGTCGATGCCCAAATCTTCAAGGGTGCTCTCGGGCGACACATCCGATGGCTCCAGCACGGCCTGCTCTGCAATGATCGCGATGACGCGGTTGCTGATGCTCATATCAATCCCCTGATTGTCGCTTTGCGGGTGATTTAATCGCTCTCAGGCTGTTTGAAAACCGCCTTTTTCAGTGCCTCAACGTCACGGGCCATGCGAGGCAATCTGCGCTGCGCTTTATAAATCTCGGTATGTGTTTCCATTTTGATGCCAGGATAACCCATAATCACGCGGCCTGCGGGAACGTTCGACAGAATTTTAGTCCCCCCACCCGAGATCACCCGGTCTCCA
The DNA here is from genome assembly GCF_059613285.1 of Ruegeria sp. BHSB058. NCBI lineage: Bacteria > Pseudomonadati > Pseudomonadota > Alphaproteobacteria > Rhodobacterales > Roseobacteraceae > Ruegeria > Ruegeria sp. BHSB058. The sequence continues at coordinate 17,363 of NZ_JBXWSF010000060.1, forward strand.
ATAAAAATGTTGTCGACAACACCGGTCTGACCGCCAAGAACGACGTTGTTACCAATCTCGACCGAACCGGAAACACCAGTTTGCCCGCACAACAGGCAGTCGTTTCCGACCCGCGTATTGTGCCCGACGTGAACAAGATTGTCCAACTTGGAACCGTTTCCTATTCGCGTATTCCGAATGGTTCCGTTGTCGATCGTACTATTGGCCCCCACCTCAACATCATCTCCGATCTCAACTGCGCCCAGAGAATGAATGCGCAGCCAACCCTGCGCCTTTGCGTCTCCCTGATCGCCCATGGTTTTACGGACATTTTCGACGCCTGACACTTCAGGAGTGACAAAACTGAACCCGTCGCCACCGATCCGTGCACCAGGTTGCGCAATGAACCGGTCGCCGATCACGGCTCGGGCACCGATGCTGACCATTTCCCGCAACAACGCATCTTTGCCCAATGTAGCATCCATTCCGATCGTACAGTGCGGGCCAATCACCGATCCAGCGCCAATGCGCGCACGGGGTCCGATAACACTTAATGGTCCGATCGAAACATCATGACCGATTTCAGCGGTTGGATCGACGACGGCAGACAGGTGAATTCCAGGCTGAACGCCCTGTCCCCGATCCATCATCGCCGTCACACCGGCCATTGCCATGCGCGGTCGCGGCGCAAAAATGGCTGCATCAAGCCCCAGGGATTTCCAATCGGCCCCGGGCCACAGGATCGCCACTCGCGCACCACCCTGCCCCAGGGCATCAGCGTATTTCGGCGACATCGCCAAGGCCAGATCGGTCGGTCCCGCTTCAGCCGGCTCAGCAGCGCGCAAAATCGTGAGGTCAGTATTCCCCTCAGCCTCGACACCGAGGGCCGTTGCGATCTGTTTGACAGTGAATTGCATTTGCGGCTCCGGTAAAAGGTCTGTGCGCCCCCGTCCTTACCCCTGAACCGCTGGCAGGACCACCCCCGCATTGCTTAATGCGTCCCAGACCTTTTTATCGCGATCATAAACATCGCGGCGATATTGGACCTCGCCCTTCGTGCCAACATAGGCCGTACGATAGATCAGGTGGACCGGAACCGGTTTGTCCAGTGGAACAGTGGTCTCGCGGCCGGTTCTAAGAACCCTATGGAAATAGTCCCTGGGGTCTTTTTCCTGAAGAGACAGCAGCGCATATGCGAATCCGAATGGGTCCGCCAACCGAATGCACCCATGAGAAAACGCCCGAATTTCCCGCGAAAACAAGCTTTTCTGCGGTGTGTCATGCAAATAGATGTTGTGCTTGTTGGGGAACATGAACTTCACCAACCCCAGTGCATTTCCTTTACCGGGTGGCTGGCGCATTGCAAACGGAAAGCTCCCAGAGGAAAACTGACTGAAGTCGACGGCCTCTCGATCAACCCGCCGCCCCCGTGAATCGGTGATTTCCAAGTGCCCTGCTGCGTTCGGATTAGCGCGCAGTTGTGGTAGATACTCTTTGGTCGCGATGGAACGGGGAACATGCCAGCTTGGATTGATGACCATATGTTCCATCTGATCCGAAAACTCGGGACTGCGGCGATCATGAGTGTTTTTGCCTATAACGGCCCGCGTTTCAAAGGTCACTCGGCCATCATCCACGATTTTGGCGGAAAAATCGGTCTGGTTCACCAGAATGTGCCGGTCCCCCCGATCGCGCGGCAGCCATCGCTCGCGTTCAAGCGCAACTATCACGGATTTCAACCGATCCGCCACGGAAACGTTTATCTCGGCAATAGTGCCTGGCCCGGCAACGCCATCCTGTTCCAACCCGTGCGCAGCCTGGAACTTCATCACCGCTGACCGAAGCCTGTTGTCATAGCTGGGGCTTGCGCTGGGCTTCATGTATCCCATGGCGACTAGACGGTTGCGCAACGCGATGACTGTCGTACCTGTATCACCCAATTCCACCTTCTGAACGGGAACGGTTGCCCCCCAACCGCCTGCCAAAAGCTGATCTTCGAGGTAAATTTTGTGTTTCAGCAATGTAAGATACTGAAACGAGTGGGGCGCGAGTGTGGTGAAATATGTTTCCGGATTCGCAGTCAGCACTTCGTTCAAAAAATCGGTCGCCGGTCGCCGCGGAACTGAACGGGCTATACCGGGATCAATCGAAGATGGTTTCAGAAGGCCGGACTGAACGTCCCGTGCGTAAGTAACGAATGTACGCGTCAATTCCGCTTCGACCAATCCTATGTCGCGTGACGATTTGGCCTCGCGCATTTTTCGGATAGTCTCGTCTACCCGATATCGATCAACTGGCAACCCATGCGTTTCTGCCCGGCTCAATGCCTGAATCAACGCAACGCGCCTAGCTTGGGAGGAGGCATCTTCGCCGGTCCAGATCGGTTGATAGTCGTTTTCGCGGTAAAACGCTCCAACTCCACCCTGTGATCCGACGGATTCGGCCACTGCTTGCTTGAATGCAAACGATTGTGCCTGCGCAGGAACTCCCCCTAGCAGTGACACTCCAGATATGGCGATCACGGTTGCAATGACATAGGCGGATCGTTGCCGAATGGAATGGGTCATGTGTCTCGTCTTGGTCATTGAAATACGTTTCTGCTGCGGTTAGCCAATCGAGTTTCTTAAAAACTGAAGGCAAATGTCCATTCACAAATGTGAAAAACGACGTCATGAAATATCAGTTGATGCTGGATTGCATCGCCCTGCCCGGCCTGCACTTAGTCCGAAATCTCAGTAATAAAATAGGCGTTACGCGTCAATTGCGCAAAATCTTGCCGAAAATTCCCCCTTACTTGCCCCAAAACCAATCAATTCTTGGCTCGCGAATCCGGCTGTGGCATACATCTGGCACCTGGGGATGGTAACAAAAACTGACAAAAGCGCGCGTAACATCGTGCGCGGGCAGGAATAAGTACGGGACGACGCAGTAAATGACAGAATTGAGCTCGACGGGCTTGTCGCGACGCGCATTACTAGGTGCATTCGCAGCAACATTAGTATCAGCAGCACCAACTTTTTCCAACGCAGCGGGCTTTCTTCGTGGTGGGGGCGACATACGGCGCGTGCGCATGTATTCCGGCCGCACCGGCGAACGCCTTGATATGATTTATTGGGTGGATGGTGACTATGTCAAAGACGCTGTTGCCGAGATAAATCACTTTATGCGCGACTGGCGAACTGATCAGATAAAACCGATGGATCTACGAACCATCGACATCATGGCCGCTGCTCACAATCTGCTGGACGTCAACGAGCCCTATATGTTGCTTTCAGGTTATCGTAGCCCTCAAACCAATGCCATGCTCCGCTCCCGCTCCCGCGGTGTTGCCAAGAATTCTCTGCACATGAAAGGTCAGGCTGCCGACTTGCGCCTAGCTTCACGATCGGTTAGCCAGATGGCTAGTGCCGCCGCGGCGTGTCAGGCAGGCGGCGTTGGAAAATACAGCCGCTCCAATTTTGTACACATGGATTGCGGCGTCGTTCGCACCTGGCGTGGATAATACCCATAAAGCCTGTTCTTGCTATTGTATTGCCTCCAACTATTGGGTTGGGGGCATTGTTTTATCCGAGCTTCTCCAAAGGGTTGCTCTATACTGGAAACTGGTCGGCTCAGACCGCCTGAGAAATACAGTTGCTAGTTTCGCAAGAACCAAGCACCGAGGTGGAAGAAATCATATGGCAAGTCCTCTGATCTTTTACTGCCGTGAACATCCGCTATTAAAAGCTGCAGAGCAGCATTAGAGCAATGGGCTGAGAGTTCGCAAAGGGCCGCTCCTGAAGGTGGTGCGCCACTGTGGCACTGCGGATGCTGCTCTGCCTCCGAGGTCGGCAGTGAGCCCATTGGTACAATTGCTGCGTTTTCTGCTAATGTACTCTTACCACAGCAAGGAAGACATCAAATTACGACGTCAGAAGAGTCCAGATAAGTTTCAGTTTAGTGATACTGATTGCCTTCTCCGCAGTAAGTGGCCACATCCTCGACAAAAAGTTCAACTGAGCGCCTGTGTACGCTAGTAGACCGGGTCGCAAGATAGAATGTCGACGTCCAGTTCAGCCGGTCGGGTGCGACGGCTCTAAGCTTGTCGTGATATTCCATACTTGTTGCGAAATGCACCGGCAGAGCCCCCAGATAGTGCCCGGTTTCGATCAATACTGCCATCGCCTCCATATTCGCAACGACCGCCCGCATATCGGTTGGTTTCAATTCGGGAGATACGAACACGTCGTAAGATCGCTGGCAAATTTCATACATTGCAATATCTTCCGGACCAATTTTCGTATCCGGCACAGCAAACAGCGGATGGTCGCGCCCACAATACAATTGGTGCTCTTCGTCACACAGCTTGGTGTAGCGCAGTTCCGGCACCTGATTACGAAAAGGAGCGATGGCTACGTGCAAATCGCCCGAGATCAACCTTTGCGTCAATTCGATCGGTGAAGCGACAACTATTTCCAGCCTGACTTCGTTGGGACGGTTCAGAAATCGTTTCAGCGATCTGGTCAGATGCAAATCCGTCAACGTGTTAACCGCATCGACGATGCCAATCCGCAAATCGCCCGTCACAGCGTCGCGCAACTCCAGCAACTCAGCATCGAAATCTCGGACACTGCGTAAGATCTCACGTGCCTTGTGATAGGCGATCTCGCCACGTTCGGTCAGTCGGAACCCGCCCCTTCCCCGCTCGCAAACCCGATAACCAAGAGAATCTTCCAGATCACGGATTCGGATGCTGATCGCCGATTGGGTGATCCCCAATGCATATTGTGCATCGGTGAATCCATCGCATTCAACGACCGTCACAAAGGTTTCGAGAAGAGTATTTCTGAACAGTTTCAATGACGTCAACTTCCGCGATTCTCAGGCTCATCATTACATCAATTTTTTTCATGTGAACATAAGCAACATGATATTTTTTTGTGTAATTTTCTGTGCTGTGCTGGACCCAACCTGAACACCAAAAGGGATCAAGGGAGGAACCCAGCATGACCTTTACTCTACGGAAAATGCGAACGACGGCAGCGGCAACCCTGCTCAGCCTCGCACCGCTCAGTGCGCTGGCAGAAGACTGGAAATTCGCGATCGAAGAAATTCCGGGCTCGATCATGGACGCCTATGCGCAGGAGTTCAAATCGCGCATTGAGGCGGCCACCAATGGAGAAGTGACCGTCACCGTCTATCCGATGGGCACGCTTGGCACACCGACCGAAACGGTCGAACAGGCCGCCGATGGCGTCATCCAGTTCACCAATGTTTCAATCGGCAACCTGGGTACCGTGGTGCCGGAAAGCCAAGTCTTCCTGCTGCCCTATCTACTGCCGTCCGATCCGGCAGCGATCTCTAAAATCCTCAGCAGCTCGGAAACCATCTATGGCCCGATGAACGACGATTTCCGCAAGCGTGGTCTGGAAGTTTTGACCATGTATTCCGAGGGTCCGCAGGTCTGGACCACCAACCGTGAGATCCGCACACCCGAAGATTTCGACAACTTCAAAATGCGTGTGATGGTTTCGCCTATTCTGGTGGAAACCTATAACAACATGGGCGCCAGCCCGACTCCGCTACCGTTCGGCGAAGTGTTCGGTGCGCTGCAACTGGGTGCTATCGACGGTCAGGTCAATCCGATCCCGACCATCGAAGAGATGAAGTTCTACGAAGTCACCAGCCACCTGATCTGGGCCGGAGAGCAAGAGCTGGTCACCACAGTCGTGGCCGGATCGGACTGGTTCGAGACCCTCAGTCCCGACCGTCAGCAACTGGTGCGTGACACCATGGGCGACATGACCGGCTTCATCGACGGCGTTGTCACCGATTTCAACCAGCAACGTCTGGACATCATCAAGAAAGCCAAGCCTGATATCGGGCTGGTCGTTCTGACCGAAGAAGAACGTGATGTCTTCCGCGGGCGCAGCACCGGTACTTCGGCGGCTTACGTCGAAGCCGTCGGTCCCCGCGGTCAAGAACTGCTGGATGCACTGCAGGCCGAACTGACCGGCAACTGATACCTACTCAATCCACTCACTCAAAACTACCTCACGCGCCTTGCGCGTGAGGCTTCAAAAAAAGGGGAGGATATCATGCAAAGCGGCACTGCAACTCCCTTCGGCTTTTTGGGAAAGATCGACGCTGTCATCGGACGGATCGAAGTCTGGATCCTGGGCTGGGGAATCATCCTGATGGCCGTGAACACCATCGCCAATGTCTTTGGCCGCTACGTGTTCAACCAGTCCATCTATTTCTCGGAGGAACTGAACGAGTTCCTGATCGTGATCGTCACCTTCATGGGGCTGGGCTATGCCACCCGCAAAGGCATCCACATTCGCATGTCGGCGATCTATGACGCCCTGCCAATCAAGATGCGCAAGGGCCTGATGGTTGTGATTGCCGCCACCACCGCTGTCGTCATGGCCGTTCTAGCCTGGTACGCGCTGGAATATGTACAGAAAGTCGCCTCACGCGGGCGGATCACCCCGGCGCTGCAACTTCCGCTGTATCTGACCTATGTCTGGGTCGTCATCGGCCTGGCGCTGGCGGCGTTCCAGTATCTGCTGACCGCGATCCGCAACCTGAATTTCGCGGAAGAAGAGGTCTATGTCTCGTACCTGGAAGTTGACAGCTACGAAGACCCGGAAACCGCAGCCGCGATCAAGAAATTCGAAGACTCCACGGAGGCAGACAAATGACCGAGTTGATGCTGGCCGTCATGATCGTCCTGCTGCTGGCAGGGTTTCCGATGAAAATGCCGCTGATCTCGGCGGCGGTGCTGGGGTTCCTTGTCTATTTCCCCACCATGAACATGCAAATCCTGATCCAACAAATGATCGGAGGGGTCAAACCCGCAGCGCTGATCGCGGTGCCGATGTTCATTCTGGCGGCCGATATCATCACACGCGGCCATTCCGCCAACCGATTGATCGATCTTGTGATGAGTTTCATGGGCCATATCAAGGGCGGTCTGGCGATTTCTGTCACCTCGGCCTGTGCGCTGTTTGGCGCGGTCTGTGGCTCGACCCAGGCGACCGTGGTGGCCATCGGTGGAGCGATGCGGCCCCGGATGCTGAAATCAGGCTACAGCGACAGTTTCTCGATCGGCTTGATCGTGAATGCGGCCGACCTCGCCTATCTGATCCCACCCTCCATCGGCATGATCATCTATGGCGTTGTTTCGGGCACCTCGATCTCACAATTGTTCATCGCCGGCATCCTGCCGGGGCTGCTGATCGTGGTCCTGTTCTCGGCCTATTGCATGCACTACGCCTATCGCCATGATATCCCTGTATTGCCGCGTGAAGGTTGGGGGCAGCGGTTCGCCGCACTGCGCAGATCGCTTTGGCCGATGGGCTTCCCCGCCATCATCGTCGGCGGCATCTATGGTGGTGTCTTCTCGCCCACCGAAGCTGCAGCAATCTGTGTGCTTTATGCGGTCATCCTCGAAGTAGTGATTTTCCGCTCAATCAAGGTGAAAGACCTGTTCGACATCGCGCTGTCCACCGGAGCCATCACCTCGGTCGTATTCATTTTGATTGCGGCAGGGGCTGCGTTTAGCTGGACACTCAGTTTCGCTCAGGTGCCGCAAACCATCATCGCCGCGCTGGGTCTGGAAAGCGCCAGTCCGCTGATGGTGCTGCTAGCGATCAACATAGCGTTCTTCGTCGGCTGCATGTTTGTGGACTCGATTGTAGTGATCCTGATCCTGGTTCCGATCTTCGCTCCCATGATCAAAGCTAGCGGTCTGGACCCTGTTCTGGTCGGGGTACTGATCACGCTTCAGGTTGCAATCGGCGCAGCGACGCCACCCTTCGGCTGCAACCTGTTCACCGCTATTGCAGTCTTCCGGCGGCCTTTCGTCGAAGTGGTGCGCGGTGTACCCCCATTCCTGATTATCCTGCTGATCGTGAGCGGCCTGCTGATCGCCTTCCCTCAAATCGCCCTGTTCCTTCCGGAACTGGCCTATCGTTAATGCACTAAGAAACGGAGAAATCATGTCTGAACATGGTTATGAATCTGGTCGTCTGAATTTACCTTTTGTCGGCATCTCGACATTTGGCAAGAAACCCTATGTCCAAAACTGGGACGAGATCGACGCGGATGTGGCGATCCTTGGTGCGCCTTTCGATTTCGGCTGCCAATTCCGCTCGGGCGCACGCTTTGGTCCGCGCTCGGTGCGAGAGGCATCGACCCTGTTCAGTTTTGGACACGCAGGTGCCTATGACCACGAGGATGACGCCACCTATCTGGGCAGTGACGTGCGCATCGTCGATCTGGGCGATGCCGACATCATCCACACCAAGACCGAGGAAAGCCACGCCAACATCGAATACGGCGTCAAGAAAATCCTCGACGCGGGCGCGATCCCAGTCACAATCGGCGGCGACCATTCGGTTAACATCCCCTGCATCAACGCCTATGCCGAGGATTGCGAAAAACACGGCCCGATCCACGTGATCCAGATCGACGCGCACCTGGACTTTGTCGATGAACGCCACGGCGTCACCGTCGGCCATGGCAACCCAATGCGTCGCGCGATCGAAAAAGACTATGTCTCGGGCATGACCCAGCTGGGCATCCGCAATGTATCTTCGACCGCAAAAGAGGGCTATGACGATGCGCGCGCGCGCGGTTCGGACATTCTGTCAGTCCGACAGGTGCGCAAGCTGGGCACCCAAGGCGTTCTGGACCGTATCCCAGAGGGTGTCCGCTACTACGTCACCATCGACATCGACGCCTTCTGCCCTTCTATTGCACCGGGCACCGGCACTCCCAGCCATGGTGGTTTCCAATACTATGATGTCTTGGAGATTTTACAGGGACTTTCTAAACGCGGAGACGTTGTCGGCATTGATTTGGTCGAAGTCGCTCCGGCCTACGATCCAGCCGAAAGCACGCAAATCCTGGCGGCGCAGCTGCTGCTGAATTTCATCGGTTTTATCTTTCATAATAAGATGTAGGTTTCCTGGCTCTGATGATGTGACCGCCCCCCGACGGCATCATTGTGCCAAGGTGGGTCTGCAACGATCCACAAAGGAGAGCGGTCATGTCAGAGATTATCACGGTCGGGCTCGATCT
>NZ_JBXWSF010000061.1:0-25808 GCF_059613285.1 Ruegeria sp. BHSB058
AAACCATTGTGAAAAATTGATAAAAACGATCAAACAATAAAACAAACCTATACATCCAAACAAAATCAAACCCATGGGATACAGCCAACTCAAAGCATTCCACAACGTCGCCAGACTGAAAAATTGGGAGAACGGGAATGTTGACCGGGCAAATGGGATCAACCATGCTTGATCGCAGATTTTGTACTTGGCCTTCGGCCAAGCGAACATTTGTTTTAAAGTCTGGTCCTGTTGATGCCCGGTGAATCGCGAAAGCGATATATTTACGATACACATCGTCTGCGTGATCCTGCGCAAACGCTTGCCAAAGTACGCCCACATCTTGCGCAAATGGGCATTACCCGCGTCGCCAACCTGACCGGGCTTGATCGTGTCGGCCTTCCGACCGTGATGGCAACCCGACCGAATTCCCGTTCGGTTGCCGTTTCGCTTGGCAAGGGCCTGTCACTTGCCGCGGCCGAAGTGTCGGGCGTGATGGAGGCCATCGAGACATGGCATGCCGAAAGGATCGACCTGCCTGTCCGGCGCGCAAGCTATGTCGATATGTCCGCGACGTTGCCAGTGGTGAACGCCGCCCGGTTGCCGAGGGTGAGCGGCTGTGCGTTCGATCCGCATCGGAAGATATTCTGGATCGAAGGGACCGATTTGATTGGTGGCGCGCCCTGTTGGGTGCCTGTCGAGATGGTCGATACGGATTATACCGAGCTTCCCAACAGCGGGCATGGAATGTTTCCGCGCACAACCAACGGGTTGGCCTCTGGCAATGACCTCAGAGAAGCCACCTGCCACGCGATCTGCGAAGTCATCGAAAGAGATGCCACGACGCTTTGGCATTTTCTGAACCGACCATTCAGGATCAACCCTGAAACCATCCATGACGCGCGGTGTTCGGATGCGTTGCAGCGGTTTCAAAATGCCGGTCTCAACGTGGGGATATGGGAAACAACCTCTGATGTCGGGGTTGCCTGCTTTCGGTGCGCAGTTTGCGAAGCAGACGATCTGCCCGGCCACGTTGGCATAGGGGATGGCTGTCATCCTGATCGGAATATCGCGATGCTCAGAGCGCTGACAGAGGCGGCGCAAACCCGCCTGACCTACATATCGGGCGCGCGGGACGATTTGCAGCCATCGGAGTTCACGGCATCCGCCCTTGCGGCCAAAAGCCGGTACATCAAGGAATTGATCGCCAAGTCGGCGCCGAAAGCCTGTTTTCAGGATTGTCCGACAACAGAGTTGACCACGTTCGACGACGATTTGTCGTGGCTGCTCGGTCGCCTCGCGGAGGCGGGAATTGAGCAGGTTGTATCCGTTGATCTGACACGATCCGAGATTGGCATCTCGGTCGTCCGTGTGATCATTCCGGGCCTCGAGGCGCCGCATGACGATCCTGACTTCATCGCCGGGCCGCGCGCGCGCCGTATCGAGGCCGTTGTCTGATGCGGGCGGCGATCTTTGTCGGCCCCACTCTGGCTGCCGACAGGGTTCGTGACATTCTGGATGCCGAGGTTCTGCCGCCCGTGGGGCAAGGCGACGTGTACCGTATCGCACGAAAGCGACCCCAGGCCATCGGCATCATTGACGGATATTTCGAAGGCGTTCCTTCTGTCTGGCACAAGGAAATCCTTTGGGCATTGGATCGGGGCATCCCGGTTTTTGGCAGCGCCAGCATGGGCGCGCTGCGCGCCGCCGAACTGGCGGATTTCGGGATGATCGGAGTGGGCCGTATCTTCGAAGCCTACAGGGCCGGTGCCATCAAGGACGATGACGAAGTCGCGGTTCTGCACGGCCCCGGCGAACTTGGATATACACCGCTGAGCGAACCTATGGTCTCGATCCGCGCAACGGTCGAACGGGCACGTGGTGAAGGCATCGTCCCGCCCGAAGTCGCGGATCAACTTGTAGGAATTGCAAAAGCACTGAACTATCGCGACCGCCAGTGGCCAGCCATTCTTGAACGATTGGATGTCGCATTGAAAAACGGGTTTGCCGAATGGCTGCCTCAGGGACGCGTGGACGCAAAGGCCGATGACGCCCGCGAAATGCTGAACGCCATGTCACGGCATCTGGCGGAAAAACGCGATCCCCCGAAACTGGCGCACGGCCTGGAACCCACGCTTGTCTGGCAAGGCTTGAAGCAGCGGATCGACGCTGAGGTGGCAAAAACGAGCCATCCGGCGGAACAAATTCTGGATGAACTGCGCCTCGATCCCGCTCGTTTTGCCCTGATCCGGGATCGCGCCATGCTGCGGATGCTCACGCAGGAACCGGTGCGCGCGCAAACCGAAGTCGACCGAAAACGGCTGGTCGACACCATGTCACGGCATCGACGTCATCAAGGTTTGTCGCGCAAGGAACACCTTCTCGATTGGTTGCAACAAAACGATCTCGAAGAATCGGGGTACGAGGCCCTTGTGACGGAATCCGCGCGGATCGACGCCATCGCAGAGACAAACTTTGACCGTCTGGGACGTTATGTGTTGAACGAGTTGCACTGGTCAGGGGACTATCCTGCACTCAAGAAACGCGCCCTTGCGAAAGCACGTTTGGTTCCACCAAGCGGGTCTTCGGCATCGCCTGACCGCATGCGTTTGATGATATGGTATTTCGAAACCGTCCTCGGTCAGACGATTCCGGATAACCTCGATAGCCACATTCAGTCTCTTGGCCTGACCAATCGTGATGCATTTCATGCTATAGTCGAGCGGGAATTTCAGTATCGGACCAGATTGAAAGACGAAGGCCCAGCCGGAGCACAGACCAAAGACTAGACCTCAATTCATTTGATGCAGGGCGGAGGAAATTATGCACAGGCCAATCGACTTGATCGAAGAAGCGCCGGGAACACGGTTCCTCCTCTACCCGCAGTCCCCGTTTCTGGATGCCGAAGCCGAGCTTGAACTGGTCGAGATTTCGGCCCCTCCCGGCACGATCGGGCCGGGGCCGTCCGGTCCGCGCATGTACGCGGTCAACCCGGTGGGAAAGGCAACTCCATATGGCGCAATCGTGCCTGGCTCGAATGGCCCCGGAATGTATCTGCCGCCCTGGGACGGATTCATCCAGCCACCCCCGATGCCTGACGAGTTCGGAAACTTCCTTCATATCTCCCCCTCTGATCCGGCGTTTGAAGCAGCGCATCTGTTCGGGTCGGCCCATTTCACCATGGATGTCTGGGAGGGGTATTTCGGCCATCCCATCCCCTGGCATTTCGAACAGGATTTCGACCGGCTTGAGCTGTCATTGCTGCCCAGCCTCGACAATGCCCATATCGGATGGGGGTTTCTGGAAACCGGCGGCACCTTCGAACATGGTGGCGAGTACCGGCCCTACAGCCTCAATTTCGATGTTGTCGCCCATGAAATCGGGCATGCCATCATCTACAGCGTGGTCGGCCTGCCCTCGGACGAAAACGCGCCGGGTGAATACTATGGGTTCCACGAATCCGCCGCCGATCTTGTGGCCCTTCTCGCCTCGCTGCATTTCGGTTCGGTGGTCGAGGCGCTGCTGGAAAACACCCACGGCAACCTCTACACCTTCAACCGCCTGAACCGGTTTGCCGAGCTTTCCGAAAACGCGCAGATCCGGATGGCGGCCAATGACTCGGTGCTATCCGAATTCGCCCATGGCTGGTCCAGCGAACATGCCCTTTCGCAGCCACTCACGGGCGCGATGTTCGATATCCTGGTTGATATCTTCCACGAACGGCTCCTCGTTCACGGCCTGATTACCCCCGAGATCGAGGACCTGTCGGATCAGATGGAAGGCTCGCCCGATTATGCCGATGTCATGCAATCCATCTTTGACGACCGCTATGCCATGAACCCCGAAGGGTTCCGCATCTCCTTGCTGGAGGCACGCGATTTTCTGGGCTCCTACCTCGCCGATGCCTGGAGCATGCTCGACGCCGATATGCTCAGTTATTTCGGAGTCGAAAAGGCACTGCTCATAGTCGATCAGGAAATAACCGGCGGTGCCTTCCAGCAGATCATCGAAGGCAACTTCCGAATGCGCGATATCGGCCTTGTAAATGCCGGGCCACGCCTTGCCGATCCCGATACCGCCAGTCATGCCGTTTCGGTACGCACACGGGTTCCGGGCTAGGTGCAGGCAAATGGCTTTGTTTTCCCGGCGATTTATGGCATTTTGGAAACAATTCATTTGTTCAAAAATTCCGGCCTGCACACTCGCAGGCCAACACAAAGGGAAGCCGACGGAACCTCCGTCGCCTCCGGATCAACCACAGGGGGAATCTGTCGTGACCGAGTCATTGTTGAGTTTTTCAGAAGTGCTTTTGTTTGGGCGCGTTGTCAGCGATCTTCAAATATCTGCAACGGTTAGCGGCAACAATGCAAAGGCTGCGCCTCCAGCCAATGTTACCTCTGCAAATAAGAAAGGAACTTCAGTTGACGGTATAACCGTTAACCCAGGCGACCAAATCTTGCTTTTGAATCAGGACAATGTAAAGGAAAATGGCCTTTACACGATCACGATGGGTGGGGGAAATGACTGGGAACAGATTCTCCCTCTTTTGAGTAAAGGAAGCTTGGTCACCGTTGAAGGCGGAGCAACGCAAAAGGGTGTCTACGAACAAATCGCAAATTCCACATCTGACAGGCAGGTTTTCGAGCTTTTTGAAGGAACCGGAAGTAGCAAAGGCAGAGGCCGCGGAAAAAACAGCCTATTGGCACGACAACTGGAGGAAGACGCCAAGTTTGCCCGAGTCTACGGTTTCAGTTACGAAGGCACATATTACGAACTGCCAGAACCTGCCGTATTTTTGGTTCATGGCGACGGTATTAGTGCAACGGACAATCTGCCTGGCGACCAAGGCGCTCGGGCACCTGAAAACCCGGCAATCACGGGCGTTGCGTCAGCCGACTATCAAATTTCAAATGACATTCGGGTATGGCCATACGACAAGGCCGATTACACCATCCGCATGGATGTCATGACGGGCATGTTTGAACAGGTTCTGCTCGACATCTATTTCGGCTTCGACAGCCCGGCTATCAGCGGGGCCAAGGTGAGCGGCGCAAAGGTCAGTGGCGCCAAAGTAAGCGGTGCCAAGGTAAGCGGCGCAAAGGTCAGCGGCGCCAAAGTGAGCGGTGCAAAAGCGCGTGGGTCGGGCGACTGAGCCGGCGGCCCCCCCGGCGCTCAAGCGGCTTGGGATTCAGAAACCCGCCTTCCTCAAGCCTTCGACAAAATGTTCGGTATCGTCGGACAACCGGTCGGGCTGAACCTTTGCCCAATGGCTCAGCGAGAAATTCGGGTGCGCCTCCTTGTGCTTGAGCGCTATCGAATGTGCCAATTCCATTTGCCCGGTCTGCGCATAGCTGGCCGCCAGCATTCTTTGCCCTTCGGTGGGGTTGTTCATCTTGGTCACTGAGGCGATGACCTTGTCATATTGCTTGAGGTTGTAATACGCCCCGCCCAGGTGCCACAGGTACTGATCCGGGAAATACGGGTTCAGACGCATCGCGCGTTGCAAATGCTCGATCGCCGCTTCGTTGTCGCCTGAATGGGCCAGCGCATCGGCAAAATCCGACAACAGGTCCGCATCGTTCGGATTCAACGTCAGCGCCCTGCGATATGCGCCAATCGCGGCGTCATGCTCTTTCCTGTAAAGGTGAACAAAGCCCAGTTCGCCGAACCCACGCGCATCGGTCGGATCAAGTTCCACGGCTCTTTGTGCAAAGGACAATGCAGTATCAAGCGCATGCTCCTTGTCCAGGGTCCACGAGTACCGCCAGTCAATGTTGAGCGTTCTCGAAAGCGCCGCCGATGCCCGCGCGTATTTGTTGTCCCTTTCCAGCGCGCGTTCGTACAGCACCTGCGCCTCATGGTTGTCCCAACGGGTGTATTTGAAGATGTGCTGCTGACCTCGCAGCACGAAACCATATGCGGCAAGGTCCGTCGGAACGGACTGCACCATTCTCTGCCGCTCCTGTGCCTCGATCAGAACGGCCGTGGCCGCAACGATGGATTCCGTGACCTCATCCTGGATCACGAAAATATCCTCGATCTCACGGTCGTAACGCTCACCCCAGATCGTCTGGTCATTGTCTGCATCGATCAGTTCGATTGTGATACGCAACCGGTTCCCTGCCCGTCTCACATTGCCACGCGCAACATAGCGAACGCCAAGCTCGCGCGCCGCCAGTTGCGGCGACATCGCCTGCGCCTTGAAAAAGAAGGTCGAGTTTCGCGCAATGACGAACAGGTTCTTGAATTTCGAAAGATTCAGGATGATGTCGTCGGTCAGCCCTTCGGCAAACCAGCTGTCGGTCTGATCCCCGCCCATGCTGATAAAGGGCAGAACCGCAACAGACGGGATGTTGGGACGCTCTCGTTCGGCTGTGTCGGCGTGCGGCCGGATCGTCGCTGCCAGCGTGACACCTTCAACTTCGCTGCGCACGCAATAGGTTTTCACCGGCTCCATGATGTTCTTGAGCGATTTGGCGCCCAGAAACTCGTACCCGAACCGCAACCGGTTTCGGATCTGTTCATAAACGGCCGCGCTGATAAAGACGCGCCCCGGTTCCGCAACCTCCTGCAATCGCGCCGCGATATTGACGTTGTCACCGTGAATTCCACGATCATCCAGCAGGATCTCACCCATGTGGACGCCTGCGCGAAACCGGATTTTCTGATCTTCCAAAGTGGACGCATTCGCTCGCTCGGCGATGCGGTGCAACTCGACGCCGAACCGAACCGCATTGGTGGCGGTGTCAAACATGGCGAGAACACCGTCGCCGCGCACTTCAACCACGCGCCCGTCATATTTCTCGCAAGCAGTCTCGAGTTGCTCCAGCAACGTTCGCAGCGCGCTGTAGGTATCGATCTCGTTCTCACCCATCAACCGGGTGTAGCCGACAACGTCAGCAAACAGGACGGCACCAAGCTTGTGCTGGAACGTTGGATTGTCTTGCTGAATAGTCAAACTTTTTACTCCACTCACCCCGACGAAAAGTACATTTTGCTCACATACCCCCAATTCATAGGTACAAAACGGACAGTTCGCGTGTTTCCCCCTATCGCACCTCGTTGTGATTGGGAGGCCAGCGCCAACTGGAAGACACTGACTTTCCAAAGCTGACGGTCGTGGCCGGATCAATCTCTCGGGCCAAATCCTTGCGATGAAAGTCCCAGTCGCTTTTCAAAAGCCCGACCACGACCATATCCAAGAACTGCCCGTCATTGAACCACGCCTGACGCATCTTGCCTTCGGTCTGGAACCCTACACGCGTCACCAAGGCCTGGCTTCGTTCGTTGTCGTCCCGATAATACGACGTGATCCGGTTCAATCCGAGTTGGCGAAAGGCAAGGTCCAGAACCAACGCGACAGACCGCAGGCCGACACCGTTTCTGCGCACCGATTTGTCTATGAACAGTGCGATAACCGCATCCCGGTTTACCGAAGAAACCCCTTCCAGGCCGACAATGCCAACGACATCTGCATCTTCGGTCTCTACCGCAAACCAGCAACTGCCGTTTTCGGTCATCGGCCCGACGGCCGCTTCCCATTCCTTCTCGGTCGCGGCCAGGCTAAGCGGAACGCGCCCGGTTCGATCAAACGCGGCCAAGTCTTCGACATCCTGAAACCAAGCCGCCACAACCGCAAGATCGCCTTTCTCGATTGGCCGAAGCGAGTAATGACTTGAATGGGAATCTGGCATGTACAGGTTCCTTTTTTTCTTCTCTGGTCGAGAAATTCACTTTCTCAATTGCAACATGAATGAAAATTTTTGTTTGAACTGTATCACAGTTCACAGAGTTGTACCGTTTGAAAAAGAGAGTTGCACTCTACCATGGCTCATAGGTCGATTCTTGCCGATGTTGACCGACCGGGGATGCGATAGGGGCAACTCTGTTTTTGCGCAGTTCGTGCATGTGAGATATTGCTTTAAGCATAAAATTTTAAGGTTAAAATGATTGGGAACCTGTGATAGTCGTTTCTCTGTCCAAATATGACGAATCGCGATGGAGGGGACGGCGATGAAAATCACCATCATTGGCGGCGGACCGGGCGGGCTTTATACCGCACTTTTAACAAAAAAGGCGCGCCCAGATTGGGATATCGAGGTATTCGAGCGCAATCAGGCAGACGACACATTTGGATTTGGAGTGGTGTTTTCGGACGAAACTCTGGACGAGTTCCTAAATCGCGACAGACGTGTTTTTGAACGAATCCGGGACGAGTTCGCCTATTGGGACGACGTGGCGATACATTTCAAAGGAAACGAGATGCGCTGCGGCGGGAATGGGTTCTGCGGCACGTCCCGGCACACGTTGCTGCGCATCCTGCAAGAACGGTGCCTTGAACTGGGTGTACATATCACCTTTGGTGCTGAAATCGACGCGGCCGAACTAAAAAACCAATTCCCTGACTCCGATGTAATCGTCGCCAGCGATGGTATCAACTCGGCCATTCGGGAGCATTTCAAAGCCGGCTTCAAACCGACGACAACCTGGAAATCCAACCGCTTTTGCTGGATGGGATCGACCCGGCCAATGGGGGAGTTCAACTATTTCTTCCGCGAAACGGAATTCGGGCAGATGGTTGCCCATTGTTATCAATATGAAAAAGACCATTCTACCTGGGTCTTCGAGATGGATGAAGCAACCTGGCAGGGGCATGGGTTCAGGGAATTCGACGAAGAAGGCTCGAAAGCCAAACTGGAAGAGATCTTTGCCGATGAGCTTCAGGGGCACCCTCTGTTGTTGAATCGGTCGAATTGGCGCAATTTCCCGCGGATATTTTGCGAAAACTGGTTTGTCGACAACATAGTCATACTGGGTGACGCCAAGGCAAGCGCACATTTCTCGATCGGCTCGGGGACCAAGCTGGCAATGGAATGCGCCATCGCGCTTTCGGACGCCTTGCTCGAACATGCCGAAACGGATGTACAAATGGCGTTTCAGACTTATGACGATTCTCGCCGAACCCCTTGCCAGATCATCCAGCACAACGCGGATGTGTCACTATCCTGGTTCGAACACATGGGCCGGTCGTGGGATATGGACCCTTATCAATTCGCAATGGTCGTAATGTGCCGAGCCAAGTCAATCACCTATGACAACCTGATCGTCCGGGATGCTGAATTTGTACGAAAGGCAGACGACGAGTGGTATGCGCGCCATTTGCGAGAGACCGGTGAAGATTTGACAGTATCCCGACCTACCCCGATGTTTTCCAAGTTCAAGCTGCGGGACATGGAATTGGCTAACCGTGTGGTGATGTCTCCGATGGCACAATATTCGGCAGACCTCAACGGTAACCCAACCGAATGGCATAAAGTTCACTATTGCAGCCATGCAATGGGAGGTATGGGGCTGATCTTCACCGAAATGACCTGCCCGTCCGCCGACGCACGCATTACCGAAGGCTGCCCAGGTATGTGGACGGATAGCCACGAAGAAGCATGGAAGGACATCGTCGATTTCATTCACGCAAATTCGGCGGCGAAAGTTGCGATGCAACTGGGCCATGCCGGACGAAAAGGTTCCACCCAATTGGGGTGGCAGCAGGCGGACTATCCCATTCAGGACAAAGAAGGCAATTGGCCGTTGGTTTCAGCCTCTCCCCTTCCCTGGATCCAAGGAATAAGTCAGGTCCCTGACGAGCTGGATCGCGCAGGGATGGATCGGATCAAGGCGGAATTTGTGCAGGCGACAGAACGCGCAGCGCGGGCCGGGTTCGACATGCTGGAGTTGCATTGCGCGCATGGCTATCTTCTGGCCTCGTTCCTGTCACCCCTCACCAACAGACGCAATGACGACTTTGGCGGCTCTCTAGAAAACCGGGTGCGCTTTCCGCTTGAAGTTTTTGCCGCCATGCGACGCGTTTGGCCCGTTGGCCGTCCAATGTCAGTCCGCGTTTCCGGCACAGACTGGAAGGAAGGCGGTTTAACCGAAGCCGACCTCATCGGAGTAGCCGAAGCATTCCGTGACGCGGGTTGCGATCTTGTCGACGTTTCAGCAGGACAGACTGTCCCTGAACAACAGCCAGTCTATGGCCGTATGTTCCAAACTCATCTGGCTGAAGCTGTTCGTAACGTGCCAAGGATCGCGACAATGGCGGTCGGCGCGATTACAGAAGCCGCTCAAATCAACACAATCCTGCATACGCGGCGCGCCGATTTGGTCGCTCTGGGGCGCCCTCATTTGTGGAACCCATATTTCACTCACCAGGCAGCAGCCTGGTATGGAGCGCAAAATGAGGAGTTCTGGCCACCGCAATATCGGAGCGGTGGCGCGCAAGTATTTCGTGAGGCGGAAAAAAATCGCGTACGGATGCTTGATCTGCAACGGAAAGCCGCACCGGGGCGCCATGTCAGTTAGGCATTGTCGCCCGGCAATCGACCAACGCGTGTTACGTAATCAATTTTTTTGCGTAAGTAGAGGCTTGTCTCAGGAAGCGCGGTGGATTGGAACGGACCGCATTATGGATCTTAGGCCTTGTGAGGATTTTCCGGCAAATATACCTCATTCGCCTCTTCAACGAATTGGCTGAGAGTCTGATTGGCTGTTTTGATGATCTGGAACATCGGATTCTGCGACTGCACCGCAAAGGCGACTTGATATCCAGACCTTTGCGTTGGGTTCTCACCTTTTCGATCCCGGGAAAAGGTTATTGCGCCGGTGCACCGGCGCAACTGCCACTCCTAGTTGTATGCGGCCATCAAGGCTTTGGCTTCATCTATGAGGGCTTGTCCATCGATGCCCTTTTCCTTCATTTCGGAAATCCAAGCCTCATAGACCGGCGCCGCGGCCGCGGCCCATTCGGCCGACTGCTCCGCGCTCAAGGTGACGATATTGTTGCCCATCTCGACGGCAAGATCGCGCGATGGTTCGTCATAATCCTGTTGCGTTCCGCCAGCGAATATTGAGAATTTGAGGCCGGAAGCTTCGTCAATCACAGACTTCAGGTCGTCAGGCAGGCTGTTGTACTTTTCGTGTGACATTGCCAAGACAAAGGTGACGGTATACAGCATCGGGCCGGTAAACTCGGTATGATTGTCCACCAGTTCCGGCACCTTCAGCGCCTTTGTAACCTCCCAAGGGATGGTCGTTCCGTCGATAACACCTTTGGAGAGGGCCTCGGGCACGGCTGGTACCGGCATTCCAACGGGTGTTGCACCCAACTCTTTCAATAATGCGTTGACCTGACGTGACGCGCCGCGGATCTTCATGCCATTGAAGTCCGCTGGCGTCAGAACGGGTTTGTTTGCGTGGATGACCCCTGGGCCGTGAACCCAAACACCTAGCACCTTGACATCTTTGAACTCGGTGTCTGCCATGTGTTTTTGCATCATCTGCCAATAGGCGGAGGAAGCAGCTCTCGCATCGGTCACAAGGAACGGCAGCTCGAACACTTCGGTGGACGGGAAACGCCCCGGAGTATACCCGACCACGTTCCACGTGATATCAATCGCACCATCGATGACTTGGTCAATCAGTTCCGGGGGTTTGCCACCCAACTGCATCGACGCGTATCGCTTGATTTCGATGCGTCCTTCGGATGCCTCTTCGATTTCATCGGCCCAGATATCAATGATCTTGCTGGGGATTGTGGCCTGGGCTGGCAGGAAGCTTTGCAGATTGAACGTATATTCGGCAGCTAGCGCCATCCCCGCTGTCGTTAGCGTTAGGGCGGCTCCTCCGACAAAGCCTTTGAATAGGTTTAGTATGGTCATTTTCTCCTCCCTTGACCTTTGTTGAATGGCTTGCTCTGATCCAATAGCGCAGATCGGAGCGGCAAGATTCCCAAGGTTTTTTGCGCCGTGACCGCAGTCGGCTAGATCTAAAATGCGCCCACATCACACCGGGTCCCAGGTGAACACGTCTTCGGTTCGATCGAGGTCGAAAAAGCTCGGCCTCATTGCGGGAAGGGCATGCTCCAAAACGCTTTCCGGCGTCCAACCTTCGTTTCGCTGCATTCCCCGAACGGGCCGCGACTGACCCATCAGGAAAATCTCGTTGTTGCGCACCGCAAATATCTGCCCTGTCACATCTTTCGCGTCATCCGAGGCAAGAGCGGTTGCGACGACGGCGATCTTGTCCGGTGTCATCTGGCGCAGTTTTTGGATACGCGCACTTTCCTCTGGGGTTGTCGCGGGAATGGATTCCGTCATTCGGCTCCATGCAAACGGTGCTATGCAGTTGGACCGGACGTTGTAGCGAGCCATATCCATCGCAATGGATTTCGACAGTCCCGCAATGCCTAACTTGGCGGCCATGTAGTTGGCCTGACCTACGTTGCCGATAAGCCCAGACGTCGACGTCATGTGGACAAAGCACCCAGAGGTTTGTTTGCGAAACACCTCTGCGGCGCAGCGGCTGACATTGAATGTTCCTTTCAGATGAACGGCAACTACCTGATCAAAATCCTTCTCGGTCATCTTGTGAAAGATCGTGTCACGCAAAATCCCGGCATTGTTGACTACGATGTCGATACTGCCAAAGTCTTCCTGCGCCTGCTCGACCATGGCCTTGGCATCACGGAACTGGGCTACCGAACCATAGTTCACTACGGCTTCACCACCCCCTGCGATGATCTGGTTCGTGACTGCGCGAGCAGGTGTTTCATCCTGTCCTTCACCGTCGCTTTTCGCGCCGATGTCGTTTACCACGACCTTGGCGCCAGACATTGCCATCATCAATGCAATGTCACGCCCGATCCCACGCCCCCCACCGGTGACAAGTGCTACTTTTCCCTCCAGCAGACGCTTTCTCAAGATCCAAACCTTCTTGCTACACCCGTTTTTCCCTAATTCAGAATGGCTTGTGGTGATTGGAAAAGCTACCTGCCAATTCCTGGATTGCGCGGTCAATAAATTAGGTATACAAGTACTACAATACTTTTTATGAAAACGGAAGTGGTTTGAGAGGCGAGCTTCGTGAGTCAGCTAAATCACTACAATGCCGCCCAAGTTATGGTGGACATCAATGTTTCAAGAGGTTTCGGTGAAAAGTGCGCCTTTGTCGATCCCGACCGGTCCCTCACATATGCGCAATTGCAAAAGGCGACCAACCGGGTCGCCAACATGTTGAACCAGCTCGGGCTTCATCAAGAGACCCGAGCCGCAGTATTAATGTTGGACACGGTAGACTATCCGGTTGTTTTCTGGGGGTGTGTCCGTGCAGGCATCGTTCCGGTCTGTCTCAATACGCTCCTGACTGCTGATCAGTACCTCTATATGCTGAGCGACAGCCGTTCTCAGGCCATTTTCGTGTCCATCGAGCTGATCGATTTGGTCGAGCCGCTTATTGACCAGCTTCCGTTCCTCAAGCACGTCATCGCCGTCGGCAATGATTGCGGTGCCTTCCCGACTTTGCGCGCGCTTATGGCCGAAGCCAACGATTCATTCGAAACCGCGCTGACCCACCCGGACGAAACAGCGTTTTGGCTATATTCTTCGGGGTCGACCGGCGCGCCGAAGGGCGTTAGGCATGTCCATACCAGCCCAGCCTATGTCGCCGACACCTATGGGCAAAACGTGTTGGGAATTCGACACGATGACGTATGCTTCAGCGCAGCAAAGCTTTTTTTCGCATATGGGCTGGGCGCAAGCATGGCGGTTCCCATGTCGGTCGGCGCAACTGCGGTTTTGCTTCCGGACCGGCCAACACCGCAATCTGTACTGGACATGATGCAGCGCTTCAGGCCGACCTTGTTCTTTGGCGTTCCAACGCTTTATGCCGCCATGCTTGCAAGCAACTCATGCATCCCGAAAAACGGCTCGGACCGGTTGCGGCTTTGCATTTCGGCGGGCGAAGGCTTGCCTGAAGATGTCGGCACGAACTGGGAACGCCGCATGGGGGTAGGTATACTGGACGGTATCGGGTCAACGGAGATGCTGCACGTGTTTTTGTCCAACCGACCCGACGATATCCGCTATGGCACATCGGGGCGCGAATTCTCGGGCTATAAACTCCGACTGGTCGATGAGCAGGACCAGGACGTCGAAGACGGCGTTCTGGGTGAGTTGCTGGTCTGTGGCGGCTCGGCTGGTGACGGGTATTGGAATCAACGTGAAAAATCTCGTGCCACGTTCATGGGCGAATGGACCCGAACCGGTGACAAGTACATCCGCGATAACGAAGGGTACTATCATTACTGCGGTCGAACCGATGATATGTTCAAGGTCAGCGGTCGCTGGGTGTCTCCCTTCGAAGTGGAACAGGCAATCATTTCTCATCCCACAGTGATCGAGGCCGCCGTAGTGCCGCACGAGGATGAGGAGGGCCTTGTCAAACCCAAGGCCTACGTCGTGCTGAACGATGCCGGCGACGAAAATGATCTGATCAGGGAACTCAAAGACCATGTCAAGAAATCAATTGGGGTTTGGAAGTATCCTCGATGGGTTGTCGCGGTAGACGAACTGCCCAAAACCGCGACTGGCAAGATCCAGCGGTTCAAGCTGCGAAACTGAGAGCTTGTAGGAAACACCACACGACGGGAGCGCAGAATGCTGGAAATCGTGATCCTAGGGAGAGGAGGCCAAGGCGCACAAACTGCGGGAAACTTGTTGGCGCAAGCGCTGTTTGCCGAAGGCCACTATGTGCAGACGTTTTCCACCTATGGCGGTGCGCGTCGTGGTACCCCGGTCACGTCATCCCTCAGAGTGGATGCCGTCCCGATCCGCAGGCGTTGCAACATCGCAAACGCCTCTGCCCTTCTGTGTTTTGATGACAGCCTGCTGGATGGCGCATTTCTTGAAATTGCGAAGGCGGGTGCGGTAGTGGTGGTCAACACAGCGAAACATAAAGAGATGCTGCCAGCGTCGGGTGACCACAACATCATACAGGTGGATGGCAAGGCCATCGCGCGTCGTAACAATCTGGGAAAAATCGTGAACTCTGCCCTGCTGGGCGCGTTCGTGGCGACACTCGGCAAACCTGGAATTGATACCATGTGCAGGGTCATCAAAGAAACCGCGCCGGCGAAAGTTGCTGAAAACCTGGTGGCGTGCCGTGAAGCATTTGCACTGTTTCAGCCGGTCACCGAGAAAGCCTAGATCATGAACAAGCAGCTATCCCATTTGTGGACTCATTTGACCAGTGAAGGTCGCAATACCGGCACTTGGCGCAGTGCGCTGCCGAACTATCAGAACCAACCCTCGCCGTGCCTAGGGGCCTGCCCGGTCAACGGGCGAGTTGCCGAATGGATCAAACAAGTCGGCGACGGAGATCTGTTTGGCGCATGGACAACCCTCACCGACAACAACCCCTTCCCGGCAATTGCGGGGCGCATATGCCATCATCCCTGCGAGACAGCTTGCAACAGACAATACATAGACGAAACCGTCGGCATTTGCAGCCTGGAACGGTTTGTCGGTGACACAGCACTTGCAGAAAGGTGGCAGTTTCCCGCAGCCGAAGAGGAATTGACGTTCTCAGTGGCCATCATTGGCGGAGGGCCTGCCGGACTGTCAGCGGCCTATCAACTTCGCCGCCTCGGCTTCGGCGTGTCGCTTTACGAGACAAAGGACGAGTTGGGCGGTGTGATGCGATACGGTATCCCGACCTATCGATTGGCCAGATCGGTTCTGGCGGCCGAAATAGAGCGGATCACCGCCATGGGTATTACTTTGCACCTTGGGATTCCTGCAATCGATGCAACGGCATTGGAAGCTCTTCAAGATTCTCATGACGCGGTATTTCTGGCAACAGGCGCCAGTGTGCCGAGACGGCTTCCAAACTTGGACTACTCCTGTCCCTGGGTGATCGACAGCGCCGATTTTCTTGCCGCTTCAATACCTGAGCAAACTCGCGCAACAGGGAAACGAGTTGTCGTGATCGGCGGCGGTAGTGCGGCAATAGATGTCGCGCGAACGGCCCGGCGCCTTGGTAGTGTCGTCAGGGTACTTACGCTGGAACCGCGAGATCGGCTACCCGCACAAACCGTAGAAGTTCGCGAAGCCATCGAGGAAGGGGTCCAATTCGAGCACGGCACGATGATGCAATCGGCCAAGGTAGCGACCGGTGCCGTTGTTTTGAAATGCGTTCCTGTCAAATTTCGTTCCGGTCTACGGTCGGGTCAGTTCTCGGTCGAGCCACTGGATGCCAGCGGGTTCGAGATAGTCGCGGATACTATAATCCCAGCTATCGGCCAGAATGCCGATCTTGTACGATGGCGCGGAATTCTGGATGAAACAGGCCCAGTGATCAACACGGATTCCGATTGGAAAACAAGCAAACCCGGCCTTTATGCAGGCGGCGATGTGGCAAGCACAAACCGCTTTGTCACTCACGCCGTCGGCATGGGCAAAGAGGCCGCTTTTGCAATCGCCTCGACATTGCTTTCCGACGGCAAGAGCCCAGTCGAAGGCAGCGTCGAGCCCGTCGAATATGAACGGATTAACACCGCTTATCACGCCTCGCATGAGCGCAACCGACAGTATACGATTGGAGTCGACAAAAGATTGGCCGGTTTTGAAGAGGCACAAACTCCTTTCGGCCCAGACGAGGCTCGGTCAGAAGCCCAGCGGTGCTTCAGTTGCGGCACCTGCATCTATTGTGACAATTGTTATTTCTATTGTCCCGACATGGCGATCACCAAGCTCGAAAACGGCTATGCGGTGAACGCGGATTATTGCAAGGGCTGTGGGCTTTGTGTGGCCGAATGCCCAACCGGTTCCATCCACATGCTGGAGGACATATCGTCATGAATGCGCCCGCTTTTACCGAAGACCTTCAGCTGCTGAACGGTAATCACGCCGTGGCTTGCGGCGTTTGCCTGGCTGAGCCCGACGTTGCGCCGGTCTATCCAATAACGCCGCAAACGCCGATTTTGGAAAAGCTTATAGAATTCCAGAGCAAGGGAGCATTTCTGGCCGAACTTCTGACTCCGGAATCGGAACATTCGGCCATGGCCGCCGCAATCGCCGCATCCGCTACCGGAGCGCGGGTATTTACGGCAACCTCATCACAGGGGCTGCTGCTGATGCACGAGTTGTTGCATTATGCGTCCGGTGCCCGAACCCCTATCGTGCTGTTCAATGTGAATCGAACACCGGCGGCACCATGGGGATTCTGGCCTGACCAGATCGACAGCTTGTCCCAACGTGATACGGGCTGGGTGCAGCTTTACAGTGAAAGCCCCCAAGACTCGCTCGACACCGTGATACAAGCGTTTCGAATAGCCGAAGCCGTCAATCTGCCGGTCATGGTCAATCACGACGCGTTCTATGTTTCGCATTCAGTTGAACCCGTCAACGTTCCCGACCAAGATCTGGTCAGGAGTTTTTTGCCGCGCGCTCCACGCGACTTCCGACTTGGCGACGGAAGCGGCAGATCACTGGGTGCACCCGTCGATCAAACAACTTGGAACCTGACGCGTCGGGAGCTGGATACAGCCATGAAACGCGTTGAAGAAGTGACCCGCGAAACTGGAACTGTGTGGGAGAAACTGACAGGTCGGCAATCCGAGCCACTTGAAAAATACCGTTGCAAGGACGCAAAAATCATATTTGTGACCATGGGCAGTATATCCGGCACCGTTCATGAAGCAGTCGATCATCTGCGCGAGGCCGGTATTCAGGCTGGGCTTGTCAGAATCCGGCTGTTCCGCCCTCTGCCTGTGCACACTTTGCGCAATGCCCTGACCGGGGTGCCGTGTGCTATTCTGATCGACCGCAACTATTCGCCGGGAACGGGCGGAGTTTTGCATCAGGAACTGAAATCCGCGCTGTACAGTATGAAGAATCCACCACATGTGCACGGGTTTCTTGCCGGTGTCGGTGGTGTGAATGTGCCGGTCGAACGCATCGTGGAAATGGCCGTTAGATACGGAAATGCTGAAACTACGACCGATCCGATCTGGGTGGAGTAGGTTATGGAAAAAATCAACTACCGTGACGAGGGGCAGTTTTGTTCAGGGCATGTTGCTTGTGCCGGTTGCGCCGAAGCGTTGTCGATGCGGGTCATCCTCAATGAAGTAGGCGAAGATGCCGTGGGAGTTGTCGCACCATCCTGTACGGCCGTCATCCTTGGTGGTCACCCGATGAGCGCGTCAAAAAT
This sequence comes from Ruegeria sp. BHSB058, assembly GCF_059613285.1. NCBI lineage: Bacteria > Pseudomonadati > Pseudomonadota > Alphaproteobacteria > Rhodobacterales > Roseobacteraceae > Ruegeria > Ruegeria sp. BHSB058. The sequence goes on from NZ_JBXWSF010000061.1 coordinate 18,022, forward strand.
TCCGGTTCTCCATGGAACACTGGAATCCGCCGCGGCCTCTGCCAGCGGCGTTAAACGCGCCCTCAAGGCACAAGGCCGGGACAATACGACGGTCCTCTGCCTTGCCGGGGATGGTGGAACTTATGACATCGGGCTGCAGGCACTATCATCCGCTGCAGAACGCAACGAAGATATTCTGTATATCTGCTTTGATAACGAAGGCTACATGAATACGGGCGGCCAAAAGAGTTCCTCAACCCCGCATCTGGCAACGACTGGCAGCACCCCGCTAGGCAAGGCTAGCCACAAAAAGAACCTTATCGAAATTCTTGCCGCCCACCGGATACCATATATTGCCACCGCCAGCCCCTCCCATCTTGGTGATATGGCGGCGAAAGTTGCGACGGCCAAGTCGATCCGGGGCACCAAGGTAATCATTGTCCTGATACCATGCCTGCCTGGCTGGGGCGTAGCGGAAAACGCCGCGATCAAGACCGCGAGGCTGGCAGTCGAGGCCTGCGTGTTTCCCTTGCTCGAGGTCAGGAATGGAGTCGACTATTCATTGGCCGTCCCGGAAAGACCACGTGGAATCAACGCGTATCTTGCCGAACAGAAACGGTATCGTCAGTTGGATGATCAGGACAGAGCCACGCTTCAGTCAGAAGTTGATGACGCTTGGACGCGGCTACTGGCGCTGGCAGAGGGGAAACCAACGGCTTGAAGTATCATCCATTTGGACTTGATTTCAATGGATCGATGTCGTGGTTAGTACATCCGAACAGTGGTTATGATTGGATAGCTTCAGCATGACTCATCGCAGCCGCGGCTTTTTTTCGACGCTCTATCTGTTTCAACATGGTAGCGATTGTGATCGAGGCGTAGGTCGACAGGGAAATTTCCCGGATTTCCTTCGAGATGTCGAACAGAGCCCATTCTTCGTTGGTCGCCTGGGAAGGGTCGGCGAGTTTGCATCCCATCGACGTGTCTTCGAATAGGCTGATGACCTCCAGCAGGTTAAGCCGCTTGGCATTGCCCGTGAAACTGTATCCACCGCCGACACCGCGGGTTGCCTGAACAAGTCCAGCGCGGCCAAGTGTCATCAAGACTTTGGCCAGGTGGTGGGCGGACACGCGATACTTCTCTCCGATTTCAGCGGCTGAAAGCTGGCGGCCCGGATTTGATGCCAGTTCGATCAAAGCATAGATTGCCAAACGACTTGATTGCTGCACGACTACACCTCTTGGGCTTATGCTAAGTTGTACTCAGGAAGTCTCGCTGGCAAGACTCAACTCCATTTGGATGTAAGGACCAGCCATCATACCCTCGCTGCGAAAAAATGACATGTGCAGCGGATCCTGGCGCCGAACCATCGTTCGCACTGTAGTAATGCCGATCTTCCTGAATTCCTTACACAATGCCTGAAATAAGGCTTCTCCGATGCCTTGCTGTCGGTGATCCGGATCAACCGATACTGCAAAAACCCAACCGCATGGCTCTGACCCGAACTCCCAACCCCGTACTTCGCCGACAATCAGGCCAAGAATTTGCCGCTGGGAGTTTTGTTGCGTGGGCTCGGCGATCAAAAAGAATCGCTCATCGACATGCCGCGAACCGTAACGTTCGAAAATGTCCTGCCAATACTCAGGTTTTGGTTGTCCGGTGATCCGTGCATCCAATTCGATGGCATGCGGAAGCTGGTCCGATGTCGCCTTGCGGATACGCAACCCTTCTTCTTGCAAACGCGTTTCCAGCGCATCAGTCATGGCAGCTCCTGTTTCATAAACCTTCGCGTCGAGTAGTTTGGTATCAGTACCAGAATGCGGATTTTAGGGTAATGTCGGTCAGGTTGGCAACCACGAGTGCAGCTGGCATCCGGACTGGCACTACCGGTTTTTCCTGTTTCAATCTGTTTTTGAGAATTCTGTGTACTGCAAAGTCTTTTAAAGTATAATGGTACCAAATTATATCTTTATCCATCAGGGACTCAAAAAGGGTCACAGCCATGAAGCGAATCGTTAGCCTGAACGTAAATGGCCGGACAGTCGAGCATGTCATCTCCGACAACCTTCTTTTGATTGATTTCCTGCGCGAACAGCAAGCGCTCACGGGAACAAAAAAGGGGTGCGATGGTGGGGAGTGTGGTGCGTGCACGGTTCTGCTGGACGGGCGTCCACGACTGGCTTGCCTGACATTGACGGCCAGTTGCGAGGGCTCTGAGATCGAAACTATCGAAGGTCAGGCCCGGAATGGCAGGCTGTCGGCCCTCCAGCGAGCCTTTCATGAAAACCTTGGTTCACAGTGCGGTTTCTGCACGCCCGGAATGATCATGGCCGCCGAGGGGCTGCTGCGCAATAACCCCGACCCGGATGATGCGGAAATCAAGACAGCATTGGGGGGCAACCTTTGCCGCTGCACCGGCTATGTGAAAATCATCAAGTCTGTGAAAATAGCGGCTTCGGAGGCGAGTCGATGAATACAAAGTCAAAGGTGGTAGGTCAGCCCGTTCCGCTGGTGGACGGAATTGAAAAGGTAACCGGCCGCGCGAACTATACTTCTGACCTTGATGCTCGCGACGTTTTGGTAGGCCGTATCCTTCGCGCTCCGGTGAGCCACGGTCGCATCATTTCGATAGACGTTTCTCGTGCTTCGGCACTCGATGGCGTTTGCGCAATCGTCACCGGACAGGACTGCGACAAGACATTTGGCGTCATCCCGATAGCAATGAACGAATACCCGATGGCACGTGACCATGTCCGATATCGCGGCGAACCGATCGCAGCCGTCGCCGCCCGGGATGCCGCGACGGCCGTCCGCGCGCTCGAATTGATCGACGTCGAGATCGAGCCGCTTGTCCCATGTTATACACCAAGTGAATCCCGAGCGCCGGATGCACCGCAACTGCACGAAGGAAAACCAGGCAACCTTGAACGAGAAGTACACCACGTTTTCGGTGACCTGAACGCGGGTTTCGATGAGGCTGATATCGTTCGTGAAGAGACGTTTTCCTGCGCCGAAGTCAACCACGCCCAGATGGAACCCCATGCAGCGTTGGCAGAATTTGATGTTGAGCGTGAAAGATTGACACTGCATTCAGTTACGCAGGTTCCATTCTACGTCCACCTGATGTTGGCGCGATGCCTGGAAATGGACAGTTCGCGCATACGAGTCGTCAAGCCCTTTGTCGGCGGCGGGTTTGGTGCACGCACGGAGACGCTGAACTTCGAGATTATCGTCGCGCTTTTGGCCCGAAAAGTCGGAGGCAAGGTGATGATGCAGCTAAGCCGCGAGGAATGCTTCCTGACTCACCGGGGACGTCCCAACACGCAAGTCAAGCTCAAGATTGGCATGACTCATACAGGAAGGATTACGGCGGTCGACTGCGAAACCGTGATGAACGGCGGGGCTTATGCTGGTTATGGCGTCGTAACGATCCTTTATGCAGGCGCACTGCTTCATGGGATCTATGACATCCAAAACGTTAAGTATGATGGTTATCGCATCTATACCAATCAACCGCCTTGTGGCGCGATGCGTGGACATGGAACTGTCGACGTTCGCCATTCTTTCGAAGCGATGATTGACCGGATGGGTCGCGAACTTGGTCTTGATCCCTTTGTCGTGCGCCGGGCCAATCTGTTGCAGGCTCCTCTGTTCACTAGCAACGGGTTGATGGTCAACTCCTACGGCTTGGGGGAATGCCTAGACAAGGTCGAAACGGCCAGCGGCTGGTCAAACCGCAAGGGGAAATTGGGGAGCGGCCGTGGCCTTGGGATGGCGTGCTCGCACTATGTCTCGGGCGCAGCTAAGCCCGTGCACTGGACAGGTGAACCTCACGCCGTTGTTTCGATGAAACTCGATTTTGACGGCAGTGTAACGGTTCTTACTGGCGCTTCCGATATCGGCCAGGGTTCGACTACGATCGTCGCGTTGGCCGCTGCAGAGGTCCTGAGCATTGACCTTGGCCGGATCCGTGTGGTCGCCAACGACAGTGTCATCACACCCAAAGACAATGGGTCATATTCCAGCCGGGTGACCTTCATGGTCGGCAATGCCGCCATTCAGGCCGCCCGAACACTGCGTGAGAGACTGATCAATGCCGCCGCCGAGTTGTTGGACACGACACCGGAGGATGTCGAGTGTGAAGCCGAAACCTTTTTCGTCCAAGGCAGCTCGCAATCGGAACTCTCCTTTCACGACGTCGCCATTGCCGCGCTTGCCAAGGAAGGGACTATTACCGTCAAAGGCACTTTCTCGACGCCAATCGAAGCTCAAGGAGGCAAGCACAGGGGTGGAGCGGTTGGGTCTACCATGGGTTTTTCGTATGCGGCGCAGGTGGTTGAAGTCCGCGTGGACGAAGACACTTGCCAGATCAACGTTGAAAAAGTCTGGGCTGCCCTTGACTGCGGGTACGCCATCAATCCTCTGGCCGTTGAGGGGCAGATCGAAGGCTCTGTCTGGATGGGCATGGGTCAGGGCCTATGCGAGGAAACACACTATATTGATGGTCTACCCGCCCATGCCAATTTGACAGACTACCGTTTCCCGACAATTTCAGAATCTCCTCCGATAGACGTTCATATTGTCGAAAGCATCGATCCGCTGGGGCCGTTTGGTGCCAAGGAAGCGGGCGAAGGTGCGTTGTCGGGATTTCCGCCAGCGCTGGTGAATGCGGTGGCAGATGCAATTGGATTGGATGTGAACTTTTTGCCTGTCACGCCCGATCGATTGCTTGACGCACTAGTAAAGTACCGGCGTGCCAGCCGCCGAAAGGAGGCAGCGGAATGACTGAAGTTCTTCCAGGTTTCCACCTTGTCGAACCGACCTCAATAGGCGAGGCGATCGCTGCCTTGAGTTCGATGCCTGGCGCCCTGCTCTACGCGGGAGGAACAGATTTGATAGTGAAACTCCGCAAGGGCCTCGCGGACGCCGAAACAGTGATTAGCCTAAACCGCATCAATGTTTTGAAAGAGATAGAGGAAACCGACGCGGGTTTGCGCATCGGTGCCGCAGTTACTCTTTCCCAGATTGAGGATTTGCCAGCAATCACTGGAGATTTCTTCGCTGTAGCCAAGGCGGCTCGCTCAATCGCGAGCCCGTCGCACCGACAAGTTGCGACACTAGGTGGAAACCTATGCCTGGATACCCGTTGCGTCTACTACAATCAGAGCCACTGGTGGCGTAAGTCCAATGGGTTCTGCCTGAAATATAGAGGCGATATTTGCCATGTCGCTCCGCAGGGCGACCGGTGTCGGGCTGCATATAGCGGCGATATGGCACCAGCTTTGATGGTTCATGGAGCCATGATCGAAATCGCAGGACCAGCAGGCCTGAGGAAAATCCCGTTAACCGACTTCTATCATGAGGACGGCGCCGCCCATATCAAGCTTGAGTCTGGCGATATCCTAGTCGCCGTGCATCTGCCGTATTCGCAAGCGGTATCCGATTATGAAAAAGTCAGGGTGCGCGGGTCCATCGACTTCCCCTTGGCGGGTGTGGCCGTCGCCTGTGAAAAAACAGCAGATGGCGCAGCCAGATTCACCGTCGCCGTTACAGGTACCAATTCCAAACCTCTTTTGATCGAAATGCCGGATGAACTGCTGGATGAACCGTCTTCGGAAGCTTTTTGGGTCGGACTGGGAAAAGCCGTGCAGAAGGCTGTCTCACCACAACGTACTACAACCATTGCACCCCATTTTCGCCGTTTGTCGGTCTCAGCTTTGGCGGTTCGGCTTGCCCGAAGACTGATATGAGCAGCGAAGCTCCAGGAACGAATTGGAAGGCGGCGGACGGTTTGCACGTCGATACTCGCGGCTTGCTTCCACCTGATCCGATGATCACTATTATTTGGCACATCTCGCAACCCGGACAAACAGGGCCAATTACGGCCTATTTCGACCGAGACCCCATATTCCTTTTGCCTGAACTTCAGGAGCGCGGGTGGCTCTATGAATATGCAATGCGAAACTCATCAGGTGTCAAACTGGTCTTGAGGGCCAGACCATGACCATGTCGGCTGGATTTCTTGGTGGCGCTCGCGACCGATTGCTACCGGCTTCGATACCATTTCGCTTCTTTATTGCGGCCGCAGGTTTCCAGGTACTGGCCTGGGCCACTCTGTTCTTTGCTTCGGGTGAGGTTCAGGGATTTCAAGGCGGCCTGGGCATGACTCTGGCAGCGATTCATCTGGTCACTCTGGGTGTGCTCACAATGACCGCGATTGGCGCCTGCTATCAGCTTTTGCCTGTCGTAACACGCAAACCGTTGACATGCGACTGGCCGCCACGCCTGAGTTTTTGGCTGATCTTTCCAGGTATTGTCCTATTGACGTATGGAATGGCATCAGCCGATCAGGCTACAATGAAAATTGGTTCAATTCTTGTATGTGCTGGTCTTTCTGTCTTTGCCATTGTGACTACTGACAACTTAAGTCGCGCGCATGGTGTTCCTGTTGTTTCCGCGCATGGCTGGTTGGCGCTGATTTCTCTGGCGATCGTTGTCGTTCTTGGACTTCTGTTAATTTGGGATTATGACGCAGGTTTTCTTGAAGATCATTTCAAAGTGGCAATTGTTCACATGGCACTTGCGAGCTTTGGCTTCATGGGACTTCTCGTGCTGGGCTTCAGTCTCGTGCTGATCCCCATGTTTGTCATGTCCCGTAGTTTGCCAATGCCAATCTGCTGGACCCAGGTCTCGCTTGCGGCTTTCGCCCTTTCGGGGTTTTCTATTGCGTTTATGTTGAACGTCCCCGTGCTGACATTGACGGCCTTTGCTCCGGCCTTCACCGCCGTCGGCATTTATCTCTGGCTGATGCGAACGGCACTCAGAACCGGGATGCGGAAAAGACTGGGATTGCCCTTTGTACTGATGCGCACATCCTGGCTTTTTCTGGTCGCGGGACTACTACTGTCCGAAGCTGCTTTCACAGAGATCGATATCCCTAACGCCCCTGCTCTGGCCGGCTTCTTCATTCTTGTCGGGTGGCTACTGACTTTTCTAAACGGTGTGCTTCAACGCATCATGCCATTTCTTGCCTCAATGCATATCGCCGGAAAATCCGGCATGCCGCCTCTGCTTTCAGACCTGACTGCAAATCAGCCCCTAAAAATTCACGCCGCATGCATTATCGCGGCGCTGTTGTCCTGTTCTTCTGGCATTCTTTTGGACGTGGTGTGGATGATTCAAACAGGGGCAATCATCGGAACAATCGGAGCAGCGTCATTTGCTTTGTTCACCATCAATGTGGCGCTAAACCTTTGGCAATTAAAGTACCCTGAGTGAATTAAGGTTCTCCAGAAGCCTAGGAAAATCGTGTTGAATTTTATTCGGTAATTTGGTACGAAATTATATAATTTATCCCCAGCCCACAGGCACAACCAAATGACCTTTTCACGGCGCACTGCACAACTCTTGCATGAGGACCATCAGGCAACAATCGCCGTAATCGAAGCACTGGATCGATTGATTGCCAAGGCGGGGAAAATGGTTCCTGACACAGGCAATCCCATGGTCCGAAATACCTTGGCTCAAACCACGGGCGCCTTGGAAGAGGAGGTGAACCAACATTTCGAGTTTGAAGAATCCGAACTGTTCACCCGCCTCGAAGAAATGGGAGACGTTGGTATCGGCAAGCATCTGCGAGAAGAACACCGCGTGCTTGCGCCATTGGGCACATTTGTTGCGGAACAAGCTCGCGATGCATTGAAAAACGGATTTGACCACGAAACCTGGACTAAATTCCGGAACCTAGCGGCCGAGTTGGTAGAGCGCATGTACGCACATATCCAAAAGGAAGAAATGGCATTGGTGCC